>NZ_JBFAPH010000037.1:0-29504 GCF_040675635.1 Streptomyces sp. NPDC049577 | reverse complement strand
GCCACCGGCGGCGCCACCGCGGCCGAGGCGGGAGCCATCGCCGACTACCTCGGCACTACAGGCGCCAAGCTCTTCGGCGCGAGCGCCAGCCAGGGCAGGCTCGCCGGGAAGGTGATCCAAGGAACGGTCGACCTCGCCACCCAGATCCCCACCGCTGTCGCCCTGGCCGGCGCGGCCGACACCGACACCGCGGAAGACGCCGCGACAACCGTCGACTTCGCCCGGGGCATGGCCGACAACGTCGGCGACTGGGCCGAAATGGGAGCCGGCGCGGCGAAGAAGGCCGGGAAGATCTCCCTCGCCCGCTTCGCCGCCGCCTTCGCCTGACGCGCCCGGCACGGCTGACGTACGGGTGCCGGCAGAGCGGAACGTGGGCAACCTGTCGGCATTCCCCGTGCTCCAGCAGCCGGCGGACCCCGCCGTGGCCAGCGTGATCACGGCACGGGCGGCACGGCCTCCTTGCTGCGCCAGGGGAGAAGAACCACCACCTCTGCCACCGTCGACAGCGCGCCGAGCCGGACGGCGCACCGTCGACGGCCGGACGCTGCGGCTCCTGAGTGCCTGGACCGCGTTCCCTGCCCGGCTGAGCACGCGTGGCGGGCAGGGGCCGATCGAGTGAACGACCGAGCGGTGACGCACCCGGCCACGGCCGGATGGGCACAGACGCTGCGGTGATCATCGATGCCTGCACGGGGAACGAGTCCCGGAAGCCGGGATTCTCGGAGAAGTGAGCGCCCGGGTCGATGTGGTGGTCACGGGTGGCGACGACGAAGGTGTACTGCCCGTCGCGCGGCTACCAGGGCACCGGCGTCCTCATGCCCCACCGGGGCCAGGCCGGACAGGAGCGGCTCCCGGCTGGAAGGAACGGCACAACACCTCCCACCGACAGGTCCGGGCCTGGGGCGAGCATGCCTTCGCCGGATGAAGAGCTGGAAGATCCTGCGGGACTGCCGCCTGAAGGGCGACGGCGTCTTCTGGGCCGCCAGCGGCGTCGCCCACATGCACAACCTCGCCCTCAGCGGAGGCTGGTCACAGCATCACGAGACAGCCTTCAGCCTCGAAGTCCTGTGCCCTTCTCCGGATCCGTTTCATGATGCCGACGGCAGTGTCCGCACCTGCCGCACTTCATTGCTCCGACGGGCATTCATCCGCCGCTCGGCCATGGCCGCGAGGAAGGCGCACAGGGCCGCGCCGTGGCCGGCCGGGTCGTGCTTCCCGGTCAGTCGGCGTGCCGGAGGCTGTGGAACACCTCGGGGGTGGTCCAGCCGCGCAGTGTCGCGGGAATCGTCGATCGGAATGTGGCCTCGGCCGTGGCGGCGTCGAGGGCTCCGGCCAGTTCGAGAGTCACCAGCCCGTGGAGGGTCACCCAGATCGAGAGGCCGATGAGCGTCGCTTCGCCGGCGAGGACGGACTCCGCCAAGGCGCGATCGATCGCCGCGAGGAGCGGCCGGATGGGGTCGCTGGTGCCGACTGGACCCGACGGATCGAAGGATTGCACACCGCCGAACAGCACCGTGTAGAGGTGGCGGTGTTCGCGTCCCCATCGGCGGTATGCGGCGGCCAGGGCGTAGAGGTCGGCAAGGGGGTCTTCGGAGGTCGGCACTGCCGACACTTCCTGGAACAGGCCGGCGACGGCTCTGTTGCGTACCTCGCCGATCAGCCCGTCCTTGCCGCCGAACAAGGAGTACACCGCCGTCGTCGACGTCCCGGCGGCAGTGGCCAGGGCGCGGAGTGTGACCGACTCCCGTGGACGGGTGGCGAGCATCTCGGTCGCGCACGACACAAGCCGCTCTCTGACGGTCTCGTCGTTCGTTCTCGGCCTGCCCACGACGAACAGCTTACTTCCTCTGATAACGTCGTTTTGAAACAGCGTTCTGAAACTGCTGGAGACACTCATGCCAACGTCCGTGATACGTGCTGTCCGCTTGGCTGGTCGCCTGGTGCTGGCCCTGGCCGCCATCGCGGGGCTGGTCGCCCTCTTCCTGACCCTCATCGCCCTCACGGACGGGGCAGGCTCGGGGATCCCCGCGTGGTTGACAACGCTGGGAATCGCGACTGCCGCCGCGTGGTGGTGGGGTCGGCGCCGTACCTGGCCGGCGCGGCTCGTGCCGTTCCTTCCGGTGGTCGTCGCGTCAGCACTGACGGCGTCGGTCTGCGTCCCGACCGAGCCCACGGCACGGCATTCCCCGCCCGACCTGCCTTTCGTGGCCACACAGCACTGGAAACTGGCCACCGGCAGCCAGGTCGCGGTGTACCACTACCCGCCCGCGAACACCGGCACCCGACACCCCGTTCCGCTCGTGTACCTCCACGGCGGACCAGTTCGCAGCATCTCGGTTCAAGACCACCGATTCCTGCGGCTCCTGGCGCGACAGGGCTACAACGTCTACGCCTACGAGCATGCCGGCGGGGGACGGAGCGACCTGCTTCCCATGGGCCAGTACACGATTTCCAGGTCGGTCCGCGATCTCGACGCCTTCGTCGACCGACTGGACCGGGGCAAGGTCGACGTCCTCGGATTCTCCGCGGGCGGCGGCGTGCTCACGCGAGCCCTGGCCGACCCGCGCGTCGCCGCACGTCTGCACCGGGCGATCATCGCCGAGCCCGGCCCGATGGACGGCCCCACCGCGCACATCACCGGGCACAAGGGCCGAGAATCCGCGCGCGACCTCGCGCCGGCCATGAAGGGACCGCGGTCGACATACACCCCCCGGTACGCCGTCGCATTCGGCCTGATGCGACTGGGCCTCCTCAGCCCTGACGCTGGGCTGATCGGACAGGCCGAGGGCGTCAACGCGTTCACCGCCGCCGATCTCGGCAGCGACACCGCATCCGCCTACTGCGCGCGCGACGCGCACCGCATCCCCACCGAGGACACGGAAGAGAACTTCTCCTTCAACGCCGGCGCCAGTCTCCACATACAGGAGACGATCAAGGACTCTCCCTCCATCGCCCCGGGCCTGAGGCGCTCCCGGATCCCCGCGATGCTGATGATCGCGGAGTGCTCCTCCCAGGTCCGTCAATGGGCGACCGCCATCCTTGCCAACGATCCCGCCATCCAGCGCACGCAGTACATGCCCGGCGTCGGTCACCACATGTGGAACGGCCTCGACGACAACAACAACCGAGCCGCCGCCATCGTCAGCGCATTCCTTCAGGACAAGCCGGCACCCCTGCCGGACTACCCCACCCGCGGCGAGATCCCCACCTTCCTGCGCGACCACAAGTGACGACGACCGGCAGCCCACCACCAGCTCGGCGGGCACGTACTCGGACGCTGCCGGGCAGCCATCCGGAGAATCCGTCGCTTGCCAGCGAGCCTGCACCCACAGCAGGCCCAGCCTCCGCACATACCAGGAGTCACGAGACAGCCCTTAGGGCGCCAACGCGGTCAGCGAGCGTGATCTACCGGTGCTCCCGCATCCACCCCCCGTCTCGGTACTGTTCCCCCTGGTCCGGCCACGCGGTTCAGGAGACCTGACGGGCAATCAGCAAAGTCGGCGTTCGGTCAGCATCAGATCCGCCAGAGGTCGCCACAGGCCGCCGGAGCCCGCCAAGGTCAACTATCGCCCATACCACTACTGACCTGCGAAGACACAGGTCAGCGGCCTATCCGCCCAACATCCGAGGAGCCCCCGTTGAAAATGCTGATCAACGTCCCCGAGACCGTCGTCGAGGACGCGCTGCGCGGCATGGCCGCCGTTCATCCCGAGCTGACCGTGGACGTCGAGCGGCGGGTGATCCTGCGGCGGGACGCGCCCGTCGCGGGGAAGGTGGCGCTGGTGTCGGGGGGCGGGTCCGGTCACGAGCCGTTGCACGGGGGGTTCGTGGGGTTCGGGATGCTGGACGCGGCCTGCCCCGGCGAGGTGTTCACCTCGCCCGTGCCCGATCAGATGCTGCGGGCGGCCGCCGCCGTGGACAGCGGGAAGGGGGTGCTGTTCATCGTGAAGAACTACACGGGCGACGTGCTGAACTTCAACATGGCCGTCGAGCTCGCCGAGGACGAGGGCATCCAGGTGGCCAGCGTGCTCGTCGACGACGACGTCGCCGTGACGGACAGCACCTTCACGGCGGGGCGGCGCGGGACCGGGGCCACGCTGTTCGTGGAGAAGATCGCTGGGGCGGCCGCCGAGGAGGGGGCGCCGCTGGAGCGGGTCGAGGCGATCGCGCGGCGGGTGAACGAGGCCTCGCGCAGCTTCGGGGTGGCGCTCGCGGCGTGCACGACCCCGGCCAAGGGCACGCCGACGTTCGACCTGCCCGCCGGGGAGCTGGAGCTCGGGGTGGGGATCCACGGGGAGCCGGGCCGGGAGCGGCGGGCGATGATGACGTCCGGGGAGATCGCGGACGTCGCCGTGCAGGCGGTGCTGGACGACCTGCGGCCCGGCGGCCCGGTGCTGGCGCTGGTCAACGGCGCCGGTGGCACGCCACTGCTGGAGCTGTACGGCTTCGCCGCCGAGGTGCACCGGGTGCTGGCCGAGCGGGGGGTGCCGGTCGCGCGGTCGCTCGTGGGCAACTACGTGACGTCGCTCGACATGGCGGGCGCCTCGGTGACGCTCTGTCAGGCCGATGAGGAGCTGCTGCGGCTGTGGGACGCGCCGGTGCAGACCGCGGGTCTGCGCTGGGGGCGCTGACCCGCGGCGGCTGCCGAGGGGCCGAGGGGGCGCCTACGCGCCCTCCGGCTCCGCTCCGTGCCAGACCGTGGTGACGTTGCAGAACTCGCGGATGCCGTGTCCCGAGAGTTCGCGCCCGTATCCGGAGCGCTTGACGCCGCCGAAGGGGAAGGCGGGGTGGGAGGCCGTCATCCCGTTGAAGAAGACGCCGCCGGCCTCCATGTCCCGTACGAAGCGGCGCTGTTCCTCCTCGTCGCGGGTCCAGACGTTGGAGCTGAGGCCGAAGGGCGAGTCGTTGGCGATCCGCAGCGCCTCGTCGGTGTCGCGGGCGCGGTACAGGGTGGCCACCGGGCCGAAGGCCTCCTCGCGGTGGATGCGCATGGCGGGCGTGATGCCGGCGAGTACGGTGGGCTCGTAGAACCAGCCCTCGGCCGGCCGCTCGGGGCGGCGGCCGCCGCACAGCGCGGTGGCCCCCTGGCCGAGCGCGTCGTCGACGAGCTCCTCCAGGTCGGCGCGGCCCTTCTCGGTGGCGAGCGGGCCGACGTCGGTGGTGTCGGACATCGGGTCGCCGACGGTCAGGGCGGACATGAGGGCGGTGAAGCGCTCGGTGAAGGCGTCGTAGATGTCGGTGTGGACGATGAAGCGCTTGGCGGCGATGCAGGACTGCCCGTTGTTCTGCACGCGGGCGGTCACGGCCGTGCGGGCGGCGCGTTCGAGGTCGGCGGAGGGCATGACGACGAACGGGTCGCTGCCGCCCAGCTCCAGGACCGTCTTCTTGATCTCGTCGCCGGCGACCGAGGCGACCGCGCGCCCGGCCGGTTCGCTGCCGGTGAGCGTCGCGGCGGCCACGCGCGGGTCCCGCAGGACGGCCTCGACGGCTCCGGAGCCGATGAGCAGGGTCTGGAAACAGCCCTCGGGGTAGCCGGCGCGGTGGAAGAGGTCCTCCAGGTAGAGCGCGGTCTGCGGCACGTTCGAGGCGTGCTTGAGAAGCCCGACGTTGCCCGCCATCAGGGCCGGGGCGGCGAAGCGGACGACCTGCCAGAGGGGGAAGTTCCACGGCATGACGGCGAGGATCACGCCCATCGGCCGGTAGTGGACCCGGGCGTGCGCGGCCCCGGAGTCCCGGACCTCGCTCGCGGGGGGCCGCTCGTCGGCCAGCAGTTCCTCGGCGTGCTCCGCGTACCAGCGCATGGCCTTGACGCACTTGGCCGCCTCGGCCCGGGCCGCCGCGAGCGGCTTGCCCATCTCGGTGGTCATGGTGCGGGCGATGTCGTCCTGATCCGCCTCCAGCAGGTCCGCGGCACGGTTCAGCAGCCGGGCCCGTTCGGCGAAGTCCGTCGTGCGGTGCCGGCGGAAGGCCGCCTCGGCGGCCGCCAGGCGGCGCTCGGTCTCCTCCGGCCCCAGCTCGTCGAAGGTCTTGAGGGTCTCGCCGTTCGTGGGGTTCACCGTCGCGATGGGCATGGGTGTCCTTCCTCATGCTCGATGCCTCGACCCTGCGCCGACCGGTCCTGCCGCGCAAGGCGTGACTCGCCTCATGTGCGTACTCGGAATGACGTTCGCGTGCGCCCACACAGGTAGCACGTTCCGCGCCCGTCGGTATGCTGATGTCCGTCTTCGGGGAATCGAGTCTTCGGGGAATCGAGGAGCCGCATGAGGCCGAGGACCGCCCTGGCTCCGGCCGTCGCCCTGCTCGTCCTCGCCGCGCCGGCCGTCTCCTGCGGCCGGCAGGGCACGCCGCCGGGCAGTGTCGCCGCCCTGATGGGCGATGCCGGGCGTTGGGCCTATCCGGTGAACGAGGACGTCCGGATCGACGGGTCGCCGGCCCTCGCGCGGGCCCGGGCGGCGCACCGGATCGTCGTCGGGGTCAAGTCGGACCACCCCTTCCTCGGCTTCGAGGACCCGGTGACCGGACGCCGCTTCGGCTTCGACGTGGAGATGGCCAAGATGGTGGCGTCGGACCTCGGCTTCGGCCCCGGGCACGTGTCCTGGAAGACGGTGCCGCCGCAGGGCCGGGAGACCGCGATCTCCAAGGGTGACGTGGACTTCTACGTCGCCGCGTACACGATCAACGACGAGCGCCGGAAGCAGGTCGACTTCGCCGGCCCGTACTACGTCGCCGGCCAGGACCTGCTCGTGCGCCGCGCCGACCGGCGCATCGCCGGTCCCGGGGACCTGCGCGGCAGACGGGTCTGCTCGGTCACCGGCTCGACGCCCTTCGAGCGCATCGGCAGGCCGGAGTACGGCGCGCGGGTGAGCTCGCACGACAGTTACGCCCAGTGCGTGCAGGACCTGATCATGGGCGAGTGTGACGCGGTGACGGCGGACGACACGATCCTCAAGGGGTACGCCGCGCAGAACGGCGGCCGGCTGCGGGTGGTGGGCCGGCCGTTCTCCCGGGAGCCGTACGGCGTCGGGCTCGCCCGGGGCGACGCGGTCCTGCGCACGGCGATCGGCGACGCCCTGGAGCACCACCTCCGCAACGGCGACTGGCGCCGGGCCTACGACCTGACCCTCGGCCGCGCCGGAGGGCCGGCGCCCACCCCGCCGGAGGTGGTCCGGCACTGACACACCCCGGGGAGGACCCGGCGGGGGCCGCGGCACCGTACGCGACGAGACCCGGAGGCGCTCGTGCACGTCCTGCTGAACAATCTCGCCCTCTTCCGCAGAGGGTTCCTCGGCACCGTGGCCCTGACGGGCCTGTCCGCCCTGCTCGCCCTGGGCCTGGGCACCGTGCTCGCGGTCTGCCGGGTCTGTCCGGTCCTCCCGCTGCGCGCGCTCGGCACCGCCGGGGTGACCGTGCTGTGCAACACCCCGCTGACGCTGCTGTTCTTCGGCGTCACCCTCGGGCTGCCGATGCTGGGACTGCGGGGACCGGGCTACTTCGCGCTCGCCGTGCTGACCCTGGGCGTGTACACCTCGGCGTTCGTCTGCGAGGCGCTGCGCTCGGGGGTCAACACCGTCGACGTCGGGCAGGCGGAGGCGGCCCGCAGCCTCGGCATGTCCTTCGGCCAGACGGTCGCCCTGGTGGTGCTCCCCCAGGCCGGGCGGGCCGTGGTGCCGCCGATCGGGAGCCTGCTGGTCGCGCTCACGAAGAACTCGGCCCTGGCGGGCGGTTTCAGCGTGTACGAGCTGTTCGGCGTGGAGAAGACCCTCGCCGAGCGGGGCTACGCGATACTCGTCGTCTTCCTCTGGGTCGCCGTCGCCTATCTGCTGCTGATCCTGGCGATCAGCGCGCTCGTCCGGCTGCTGGAGCGCCGGCTGGCGGTGGTGCGGTGACGTCCGTCCTGTTCGACGCCCCGGGGCCGCGCGCCCGCCGCCGTCATCTGCTGTACGGCGCCGTGGCGACGCTGGGCATCGCGGCGACGGCCGGTTACGTCGTCGTGCGTCTGGCCGGCGCCGGCCAGTTCACGCCGGCCATGTGGGAGCAGTTCGGCTACGCGGGCGTGCAGCGGCGGATCCTGATCGGGGCGCTGGACACCTTCAAGGCGTTCGCCCTGGCCGTCGTCTGCTCCCTGCTGCTCGGGCTGCTGCTGGCCGCGGGCCGTATGTCGGGGCATCGTGCGCTGCGCGGGCCGGCGACGGTGCTGATGGAGTTCTTCCGGGCGATGCCCCTGCTCATCATGATCTTCGCGCTGTACAACACCGGGTGGCTGCGTTCGTGCGTGGCCTCGGTCGCGCACGTCCTCCGCGCCGATCTGGGGTGGCCCGGTTCCTGGCTGGCCGACAACTTCGCCAGCCCCACCCTGTGGGCGCTGGTCATCGGCATCGCGCTCTACAACGGCTCGGTGCAGGCGGAGATCCTGCGGGCCGGTGCCGAGGCCGTGCCGAAGGGACAGCGCGAGGCCGCTTACGCCCTGGGCATGAGCAGGGCCCAGGTGGCCGTCTCGGTCGTGCTGCCCCAGGCGGTGCGGTCCATGCTGCCCAGCATGGTCGGGCAGATCGTGGTGACGCTCAAGGACACCTCGCTCGGATTCATCATCACCTACGAGGAACTCCTCTACGCGGGCAAGCTGCTGGCCCAGAACACGGCGACCCCGTCCGGGTACCCCTACATACCCGTGCTGCTGGTCGTCGGGCCGATCTACATCGGCATGTGCCTGGTGCTCTCCGCGTGCGCCCGCCGGCTCGCCCGGCAGCGCGGCCGGCCGGTGCGGGCACGCCGTGCGCGCCGGGGCCGCGACCATGACCGAAACCCCCCGGGAGGAAGACCTGCCGACCGGTCCCAGGTTTTCGCCGGCGGTGGCGGGGGCAACCATGCAGCGCGCACGCGGCCCCCGCTCGAGGAGATCCGGCGATGTCCCCCAACGGCTACGCGCACGATCCCTATCCCACCCGGTATGTGACCGAGTCGGTGCCCGTCGACCGGGCCCACCCGGTCGTCTGGGGAGGCGAGGGGGACGGTCCGCTGGACGCCGGGCGGTTGGCGGCGTACGAGCGCGACGGGTTCCTGTCCTTCGAGGCGCTGCTGGACGCCGGGACGGTGGCCGCGTGCCTGGCGGAGGTGCGGCGGTTGGCCGGGGATACCGCCGTGCGGGCGACCGGGCGCGTGGTGCCGGAGCCGGACACGGACGGCATCCGGTCGGTCTTCGAAGTGCACGAGCTGTCACCGGTGTTCGCGGATGTCGTCCGCGGCGATCCCCTGGTCTCGCTCGCCCGCCAGATCCTGGGGTCCGAGGTGTACCTCCACCAGAGCCGGGTGAACTTCAAGGCGGCGTTCGGCGGTTCGAGATTCGGCTGGCACTCCGACTTCGAGACCTGGCACGCGGAGGACGGGATGCCCGCCCCCCGGGCCCTGAGCGTCTCGGTGGCACTCACCGAGAACATGCCGTACAACGGACCGCTGATGATCGTTCCGGGTTCGCACCGGACGTTCCTGCCGTCCGTCGGCGAGACCCCCGAGGACTACCACCGGCTGTCGCTGCGGGGGAAGAACCTGCCGGCCGGTTCCGCGGACCGGGCAGGGGTGACGGCGCTGGCCGAGCGGTACGGGATACGGCAGTTCACCGGAACCCCGGGCTCGGCCGTCATGTTCGACTGCAACTGTCTGCACGCCTCCGCCGGGAACGTCTCGCCGTTCCCCCGCACCAACCTCTTCGTCGTCTACAACAGCGTGCGGAACCCGCTGGGCGTCCCGTACGCCGCGCCCCGGCCGCGGCCCGGGTACCTCGCCTGCCGGAACGTCACCCCGATCCCCCGGCCGGCCGCCGGCGGCCGATCAGCCGGGCCACCTCGCTGAGGGTGTAGCCGCGCTCGAAGTGACGGGGGGCGGAGAGCATCCGCGCCACCAGGTCGTACAGCAGGTGCGCGTACTCCTCGGCCGTGCCGTCCCAGAGCGACGCGTCGAGCATCCAGGGTTCGGCCGCCTCCCGTGGGGCCGCGCCCTCGCGGATCAGGGTCTTGGACAGTTTCGCACCCGAGTCGAACAGCACGACCGGGGTGAGCACACGGGCCGGCAGCAGGGCGCCCGGATAGTGCAGGAACGCCTCGTCCACCACGCGGCAGCCCGCCGCCCAGTCCGCGCCCTTGACGATCACCGGAAGGGCATCCTCCCTGGCGGCCACGCGCTCCTTGACCAGGTTGCGGTGCAACGTGGTCAGCCCGATCCGGGTGCCGGAGTCCGGGGTGACGTCCGCGGTGTACGGACCGTGGTCGAGGCAGACGGCCGTGTAGCGCGCCTCCTGGAAGCCGGCCGAGAGCAGTTCGGTGTGGTCGGCGTCCCTCTGCGCCCAGCCGCACCGCGGGCAGGGGAGGGTCACGGGCACCCTGCCGGTGGAAGGGGCCAGCACCCAGCGCAGGGTGTCCATCAGCGCCAGCGAGGTGAGGAACTCCTCCCGGAAGGCCGGTGCCGACTGCTGCTCGGTGTAGGTCTCCACCGCGTAGGGGACCCGGGTCGCGGCGGACAGCGCGTCGAAGAGGGCGCCGTAGTGACGCCGCACCAGCTCCCGTACCCCCGTCTCCCCCAGGGCGTCCCGGTAGGACCGCTCGTAGCGGGTCCCGGTCGCGGGGCAGTCGCGGCTCTGGTACGGCACGTTGTCCAGGGCGCCGAAGCGTATGGACACCTCCACGCCGAAACGTTCCCGCACGGCGTCGGCGAGCAGGAACGCAGAGGTCTGCAGGACGTTGGTGCCCAGGTGCGGGGCGCCGTTGATCTGCACGCCCGCGTGCAGGACCACCCGCTCGCGGCGGGTCGTCCGTAATCGCGGGCGGATGAAGTCGACGCTGTGCAGCACGGCGTCGCCGGTGACGCCGACCGGTGAGACCAGCGCAGGCCTTACGGTGTTGTTCTCCCGCACCATGTTGTCTCTCACTTTGCTTCTCACTCTCCTCACCAGTGGTGGCGGACGGCGGCCGGCGGCAGGTCGAGGACGCGCAGGGGGCCGGGCCAGCCGTTGGGGCGTGGCACGTCGAGGGACTCCAGGGCGGTGGTGCGGGAGCGGGCGGCGGTGCGCAGCAGCTCCAGCAGTCCGTCGCCGGTCAGCCGGGGGGTGCCGTCGGCCTCGTCCGCGTGCGCGGGATCCGTCCAGTGGCAGGCCAGGCCGACGATGAAGTACGCGGGCACGTTGCCCGGGCCCTGCCACAGCACGGCCTCGCCGACCTCCTCCAGGGCGCGCACCTGGGCCTGGTTGGCGAGGGTGAACGCGCCGAGCGGCAGGGGGCAGAGGGTGACCGCGCGCACCCGGTAGCCGGCCGCCTCCAGCAGCCGGACGGCGTGCCGCGGGGTGGAGTAGCTGCCGATGGTCAGGCCCAGGTCGGCGCCGAGCGCCCGGCCGTGCCCGATGATGGCCGGGGCCCACTTCAGACCGTCGGTGCCGCCGCTGATGGACCGCCGTTCGGCGTCCGCGCGCGGGGTGAGCGGGACGTAGGGCGGGTTGCTGGTGACGACGAGCGGCCGGGGCAGCGGCGCCGGGGCCGTGGCCAGGAGCTGTTCGCTGGTCAGCCGGGCGAAGTCGCCGTGGGCGATGGTGACGCGGTGGCCGCCGTCGCGGGAGGCGTAGTGCTCGCGTGCCCAGGCCACCGTCTCCTCCCCCGCGTCGACGCCGTGCACCCGGGCGGCCCCGGCGCGGGCCATGGCGGCGGCGGCCGCGCCGCTGCCGGAGCCGAGGTCGAGGACGGAGCAGCCCTCGGTGATGAGGTCGTGGGCCACCCACACGCCGATCTCGGTGTCGGCGGGTTCGAAGAAGACCCGCGGCGAGGCGGGCGGGACCAGGTCCTCCTCCCTCAGGTGCTCGTAGGACTGGACGCGGGAGACGTTCGGCATGGGCACCTCGGTGTGGGGCGGGCGGAACGGGCCGGCGGGCGGTTCAGCGCGGTGCGGCGGCCCATTCGAGGACGGCCATGGCGCTGGAGAGCTTCATGGCGGCCTGGGTCCAGGCCAGGGACCGGGGGCCGTCGAGGACCCGGCCGGCGACCTCGTCGCCGCGGTGGGCGGGCAGGTCGTGCATGAAGGAGGCGCGCGGCCAGCGGTTCAGCAGGGCCTCGTCGACGTGGAACGGGCGGAACGCCTCGCGCCAGTCGGGGTCGGGTTTGGCCGTGCCCGTGGTCTGCCAGCGGGTGGTGTAGACGACGTCGGCCTCCGGGGGCGCCTGGGCGAGGTCGTGGATCTGCTCGACGGTGGCGCCCGTGGTCCCGGCGCGGTGCCGCGCGGCGCGCAGCTCCCGTTCCGGCACCCCGTATCCGGCCGGGGTGGCGAGGGTGAGCCGGGCGCCGGGGACGGTCGCGAGGCCGTGGGCGAGGGCCACGGCGGTGTTGTTGCCCTCACCGACGTAGAGCACGCGTATGCCGCCGAGGTCGCCGAAGGCGAGCGCGAGGGTGGCGAGGTCGCACACGCCCTGGCTGGGGTGTTCCTGCGCGGCCATGGCGTTGACGACGGGCAGCCGGCCCTGGCGGGAGAGTTCGCGGAGCTCGTCCAGGGGGCCGGCGGTGCGGGCGACCAGCGCGTCGAGCATCGAGCCGAGCACCCGTCCGGTGTCGGCGATGGATTCGCCGGTGTTCAGCTGGAGGTCGCCGGGCCCGTAGCCGATGGTGGCGGCGCCCAGCCGGACGGCGCCGGCGGTGAAGGCGGTACGGGTGCGGGTGGAGGTCCTGGTGAACAGGATGCCGACGATCAGGCCCTCCAGCGGCCGGTCGTGGGCGCGGGCGTCGTGGAAGAGCTCCACCGAGCGGGTGGTCAGGCTCTTGATGTGGGGTGCCGCCAGTTCGGAGAGCGAGAAGAGGCCGCGCTCCTGGCCGGGACCTTGCCATACCTGGGTGTCGCCCATGGGTCTCGCTCCGGGAGAGGGGGCCCGTACGGGCCCGGCGGTCGGTGTCGGTGCGGGTCGCTCCTGCGGGTGGCGACCGGACGGGGGCCGCCGTCATCGGGCGGGGTTCACTGGAGCAGCTCCGCCGTCTCGAAGGCCCGGCGGCCGCCGGGTACGTCCAGCACGCCCGTCTCCTCGAAGAGGCGTACCGCGTGCCGGGCGGCGTCCCTGATGCCCCGGTCGACCCGGTCGCGCGGGTAGGCGTCGTGGACGACCTCGGCCACGGCGGTCGGTCCGAGGCCGGCCGCGGCCAGGGCGGCCCGGACCGGGGCCCGGTCGGGCAGCAGGCTGGAGCGGATCAGGCCGGGCAGGCAGCGGGCGACCCGTCCGCGCTGCGGGCCGGTCAGCCCGTGCCACAGTTCGCGGAAGAAACGGGCGAAGAAGGCGTGGTGCCAGCCCTCGTCACGGGCGTGGTCGCGGACGACGTCGCGGACGAGGGTGAGCACCCGGGGGTCCTTGGGCACGTCGTTGAGGATGGCCGTGATGAGCATCTCGAACACGACGACCTGGAGGAGCTGCGCGAGCAGCGGCTCGTCCGGCAGGGCCTCGCGTCCCACGGCGTCCAGGCGGTCCAGGAAGGGCCGGAAGTCGTAGGGCAGCGGGGTGATGCCGCTGGCCCGGGAGACCTGGTCGACGACGTCGAGGCTGTAGAGGGAGTGGTAGCCCTCGTCGCAGTAGATGCGGTAGGCGTCCAGGCGGGTAGCGGTGGCGAGGTCCAGACCGCTGCGGCCGCCGGCGATGCGCTCGGTGGCGCGGTTGACGACCCGGGTCTCGAACTGGGCGGTGAATTCCAGGTAGTGGTAGAGGTGCCGGGCGAGCAGGGCCTCGCGGCCCGGCCCGGGCAGGGCGCGGACCCTCGGGTGGTCCAGGTAGGGGACGAGCGCGGGCGGGAAGAAGAGCTGTCCGTCGCGCAGTTCGTCGCCGAGCAGGCGGCGCGGTCCGCCGCGGACGCCGGCCCGCTCGTACCAGTCGCGCCCGTGGTCCGCCGGGGTCACCGCGGCTGCTCCGGGTGCTCGCCCGGGGCGGGTGCCCGGCGGGCGGCGGACCAGGCGGCTCCGCCGCCGGCGGGGTCGCGCGGGGGGTGTTCCACTGCCACGATCTCCACTCCCTGGGCGAGGTTGACCGGTGCCATTCCGTTGCGTTCCCGCCAGGAGGCGGAGTACACGCTGTCGAGGTAGCGGTCGGCGCCGTCGGGGCACAGGCAGGCCACGTCGGTGGGCGGGGTGGGCCGGCGCAGCAGCCGGAGCGCCGTCGCGATGAGGGCGCCCGAACTGCCCCCGACGCCCACGCCGGTGGACTCGGCGAGCCACAGGCAGGCGCTGACGGCCTCCTGCGGGGGGACCAGGACGGCGGGCCGGTAGCCGCCGGGCAGGAAGGTCGAGGGCCGGCTGGCGCCGATACCGGAGAGCACGCGGCGTCCGGCGGGCCCGCCGAGGGCCGCGGAGCCGGTGACGTCCACGCCGATCAGTTCCCAGGCGGGCCGGGTCGCGGCGACGTAGTCGCGGAAGCCGGCCAGGGTGCCGCCGGTGGAGACCGCGACCAGCACGCTGACCGGGCGGCCCCCGGTCTGCGCCCACAGTTCCGGGGCGGTCTCGCGGGTGTGGACGGCCGGGTTGGCCGGGTTGCCGTACTGGTCGGGCCAGACGAGGCCGGGTTCGGCGGCCAGCCGCTCCCGGATGTGGGCGAGACGGCTGAGCAGATAGCCGCCGGCGCCGTCGGGCCGGTCGATGACGACGACCCGGCCCCCGAGGGCGCCCACCGCGTCGATCAGCGAGGCGCTGCTGCGCGGGTCCACGACGGCGGTGAAGGGCACCGAGTGGGAGGCGGCGACGGCGGCCAGGGCGAGGCCGAGGTTGCCCGAGGTGGACTCGATGATCCCGTGTGCGGGGTCGACCCGGTCGGCGACGTCCTCCCACAGCGCCACGGCGGTACGGCCCTTGACGGAGCCGTGTGGATTGTGTGACTCCAGCTTCAGCCAGAGAGTGCCGGGACATCCGTCGACGGACAGGTGCAGAGCGACGACCGGAGTGAGCGGCTCCCGTGCCAAAGACGCCTCCCCGAGACTGCCCGGCACGGCGAGGGGCCGCACCCGGGAGAACAGCCCCCCGGGTCTTCGACGTTAGGCGGGGGGCCGTTTCTGCGGCAAGGTGCGAACGCGCCAGCCTGCCGGCTGTCGGTGCTGTTCAGCGTGGTGGTTGCTCGGCCGCGTCGTCGGTGGCGCGGGCGGGGCCGGGGACGTGGGGTGCGAAGCCCTCGGGGACGGCCGGCGCCGGCACCATGGGCCGCATGGGCAGCGTCCGGGTGCGGCGGAGCAGTCCCACGCCGGCCGCCGACATCAGCCCGAAGCCGAGGCAGCACAGCCACGGCAGCCAGGTGAGCCCGGCGCGCTCGCCGATGTCCATCGCCCGGCCGACCACGGCGTTGCCGCCGGTGGCCGCGAGGCCGGAGAAGACGTAGAAGAGCCCGAAGTAGGTGCCGGTCAGGCTCTCGCGGCCGAAGTAGGGGATGAGTTCGAGCACGGCGGGGTGCGCGACCATCGTCCCGACGTAGAGGAGCAGTGACCCGACGATCATGACGATCATCCGGGGCAGTGCCTCGTGCATGTCCTTCGGCGGTACCGTGCCGCAGACGAGCAGGGGCGGCACGAAGCCGAGCCCTATGACGACGATTCCGGCGCCGACCCAGCGTGCGCCGCCGCCGTGGCGTTCCAGGGTTCTGGTGATGCGCAGCTGGAACAGCATGTTGGCGAGGGCGCCGGTGGCGAGCAGCACGCCCGCCGACCCCTCCCAGCCGGAGGCCTGGCGCGCCCCGTAGGGCAACAGCAGGTACAGCTGGTTCTCAAGGGTGAACATGCCGGTGGTGGCGAGGGCGAAGAGCAGGAAGCGGCGGTTGCCGAACGCCTCCCGCCAGTCGGACAGGACCGAGCCCCGGCAGTCGGTGACGACCTCGCGGTTCGGCAGCACCATGGCCTGGGCGATCGTCAGCAGTGCGAAGACGGCGGACGCCGCCAGGGCGCAGATGCGGAAGTCGGTCAGGAACAGCACGCTGCCGAGGAGCAGTCCGATGAGTGAACCGCTGGTGGCGTACACGTTGAGGAGTGCGAACGCCTCCGCCTTGCGGTCGCCCGCCTCCAGTGCGACGTAGGTGCGCACGGCGGGATAGAAGAGCGCGGCCGCCAGGCCGCTGAGTACGGACGCGCCGAGCACCAGCGGCAGGGTGTTGCCGAAGGCGAAGAGCGCGAATCCGAGGGTGCGCAGGGCACATCCGACGATGATCACCGCGCGGGGGCCGAGCCGGTCGGCCGCGGAGCCCCCGAGGATGAACAGTCCCTGCTGACTGAGATTTCGTGCACCGAGCACGAGACCGACCAGTGCGGCGGACATCCCAAGGCCCTGCTCCAGATATGCCGCGAGAAACGGCATCAGGAGATAGAACCCGATGTCGATGCCAAACTGGTTGATCAATAGCAATCGCAATGCGAGTGGGAACTCGCGGGTCGCCCGAAAAGTCATCTTGCACGTCCCTGTGTTCAGCCCGAGCAGACCAGAAGAGCACCCTGAGCCGAGTGGGCGCCATGCACCCAGCAGGGTTGGGGCGGTGCGGGAAGCAGCAGGGACGGCAGCCGGGGTGACCTTGGGCTTTGTGCAGTTCAGAAGCCACGGTGAAGGGTCAGAGCGCCCCGGCGCACAGCGCGTCGGCTCACTTCTTCCGTTCGCGGGAACGGCTCGCACTCGCTGACTCGAGTGGGCGGTCGATCATATGCTTTTGCGGTGCATGCTCAACGACTCCCGACTACGCTCGGAAGATACTCGGCAGACACTTTAGCAAAGCGTCACCTTTCCGGATAGGGGCCGTGATGCCGTCCGGTATCGCGGAGGAAGCCCGGGATGTTTTTCCGCCTGCTCCGTTTCTTCCTTCGAGCGCTGGAACTGTCGTGCTCACGAACTGGCGGCCCCCGACCGGTCTTTCACATACGCGGCGATTTCCGCGTGCGTGGCGTACCAGACGCCCTCGTGCCCGGCGATGTGCTCCAGCAGCTCCTCCAGGACGACGATGCGCGAGCGGTGCCCGATCACGTGCGGGTGCATCGTCAGCTGGAACAGCCCGCCCTCCCGGTGGGCCAGATCGAATTCATCGCGCCAGATGCCGCCGACCACCTGACGCGGCATTCCGTGCGGCCGCAGCGGGGAATAGCGGTCCATTTCGAAGTAGATGTCGTCGTCGCGGATCCATTCCGGGGGCAGTTCCACCACACCCGTGGGCTCGCCGTGGGCGAGGATCTCGTACGGGTCGTCGTCGGCCATCAGCGACGAGTCGTAGAGCAGCCCGAGTTCGCGGATGATGTCCAGCGTGTGGTCGCTGAAGTCCCAGGATGGGGTGCGGATGCCGACCGGGCGCTGCCCGCTGAGCCGCTCCAGGGTGTCGGCGCACCGCAAGGCCAGCTCCCGCTCGTCCTCGGGCGGCAGCTCCATGTTGCGCTCGTGGATCCAGCCGTGGATGCCCACCTCGTGGCCGCGATCGGTGTAGCCGCGCGCCTCCTGAGGGCGCATCAGGGCCGCGACGGCGGGCATGAAGAACGTCGCGGGCAGCGAACGCCTCTCCAGCAGGTCCAGCACGCGCGGCGCCCCCGCCCGGGCGCCGTACTCGCCCTGCGACAGCTTGCCCGGATGCGTGAGCCCGTCGCGCAGCGGGATGGTCTCATGGTCGGTGTCGAAGGAGAGGGCGACGGCGACCCTGGCCCCCTGCGGCCAGACGGCGGGCTTCAAGGAGCGTCCCGCGCGTACCTTTTCGACGTGTCCGCGCCACTCGGCCTCCTCCCACTGCCAGGGGTGCCGTGCCGCTGGGTCCTGCCTGCCGGATGCCGTCATGGCCGCTCCTCGTCGTCGTCGGTCGCCGGCCGACCGTCATGGTGACAGGGCGTCAGCCGTGGCGGGGGGCGTGAACGCGCCACATCGCGGGCGGGCGCGGACACCTGGCCGGAAGCCGTGTTGCGACCGCCGACGGACTGTCGGTAACTGGGCGAGGGGCTCAACGCGCCTGCGCCGCACTGGTGGTCCGCACGGGTGGTCCGCGCCCGAGGGAGGGAGTCGGTCATGACGTCCTTCGAGTTTCCGGGAACGGCCGTGGGCCGGGGCGCGGGGGGCCACGCCGCCGCGGGCCGGGTCGTCACGACCCTCGCGGGCACCGGCGAACCCTCCTCCGGCGGTGACAGCGGGCCGGCGACGCTCGCGGCGCTCGACCGGCCGCGCGCCGTGGCCTACGACCGGGCCGGCAACGTCTACGTCGCGGAGTGGAAGGGACACCGGGTCCGGCGCATCGCCCCGGACGGCACCATCACCACGGTCGCCGGCACGGGCACTCGCGGCTTCGGGGGCGACGGCGGGCCGGCGGTGGAGGCCCTGCTCGACGAGCCCGGCGGACTGGTGCTCGACGAGGCGGGCCGCCTCTACATCGCCGACTACTGGAACCACCGCATCCGGCGGGTCACCCCCGACGGCGTCATCAGCACGGTCGCCGGGACGGGGCGGCCGGGCCACGACGGCGACGGCGGCCCCGCCCTGCTGGCCCGCTTCACCGAGCCGCGCGGGCTCGCGCTCGACCGCGCGGGGAACCTGTACGTGGCGGAGTGGGGCGGCCACCGGGTCCGGCGCATCGCGCCGAACGGCATCATCACCACCGTCGCGGGCACGGGCGAGCCCGGCCGCGGCGCCGACGGCGTCAGCGCCACCACCAGTGCCCTGAGCCACCCCATCGACGTCGCGGTCGACGCCCGGGGCGCCCTCTACATCGCCGACTGCTGGAACCACCGCATCCGCAAGGTCTCGCCGAACGGGATCGTCTGCACCATCGCCGGCACCGGACGGCCCGGATACGACGGCGACGACGGGCTCGCCCACGAGGTCCGGCTGGACCAGCCGCGCGGCGTCGACCTCGACGCGGCCGGCCGCCTCTACATCGCGGACTCCCTCAACCAGCGGATCATCGTCGTGGCCCCGGACGACGGCCGGTTCACGACACTCGCGGGCGGCCCCGCCCCCGAGCACGACGAGGACGGCGGCCCGGCGCTCGGCGCGGAGCTGTACTTCCCCCGGGCGCTGACCGTCACCCCGGACGGCGGGCTCGTCGTGGCGGAGTCCGACAGCCACCGGGTCCGCCGGATCTCCGCCCCCGTCCACGCCTCCGTGGTCCCGGCGCCGGAACCGGTCTCGATCGAGCCGGTGGCACCGGCGACCGTGCCCCGGGACCGGGAGTTCGACCTGGGCGCCCGCATCCGCAGCAGGACCGGCGACGCGGTCACCGTCGAACTCGCCCTCCCCGACGGCCTGGTGACGGCCGGGGACGCCGCGCCCGGGCCGGTCTGCCGTACGTTCCCGGCCGGCAGCGAAGAGCCCGGTGGCGCCCTCGACGGGGTCTTCCGGATCAGGGCCGCCGACGGCGTGCCGCCCGGCCGCTACGAGGCGACGCTCACCGTCCGCGGTCCGGGGCCCTGGCAGACGTCCCGGGCTCTGTCCGTGGTGATCACCGCGCCCCTCCCCCTCGCGGACGAACGCGCCTTGACCGTCCTCCAGGAGAACGTTCCCCAGGCCACCCCCGGCGGGACGGCCGTCGTCGACATCGCCTGCATCGCCCCGGCCTGCCAGCCGGTCGCCCCCGGCCGGATCGTCCAGCGCTTCACCGCGCCCACCGGCTTCGTCTTCGAGGGCCGGCCCGTCCACCGCCATCCGCACGGCGCGGTCGCCAAGCGGGTCGCCCACCGCATGGAGGACGACGGCCGGACGCTCGTGATCCTGGCCAACCCGCACATCAACACGGTGGCCACCGACCAGGGCGGCCTGGTGTGCACCCTGCCGCTACGGGCCCTCGCCGACGCGGCCCCGGGGACGTACGAGGACGGCCTGGCCGAGATCGGCGCTCTGGCGCCCGTGCGGCTGACGGCGGTCGTGCTGCCGCCGGACCCCGGTCAGTGCCGGTGACCGTCCGACGGGCTCCGGAGCGCCCTGTGCGGGCGCCTCTGCCTCCAGGGTGAAGGCGGCAGTGCGCACCGTACCCCCGAGCCGGAAGTCGAGAAAGAGACGGTAGGCGCCGGCGCTGGAGGCGGTGGCCGTACAGGCGACGTCCGGGCCCGGCCGGGTCGTGCCGTCCGCGGCGCGGGGTCGACGGCATGCCCCACCCCGTACGCGGCGCCGAAGGGCGCGATCCCTTCGCGGGAGGCCGCACCCCGCCGACGGCCCGTACACGGGAGGGCTGAATACCCCTGGTGGGTATGACGTCAGGGGCACTCGCACGCTTGCGCGGGATACGGGGCAGGGGTATACATAACTCAGCGGCCGATACCCCCACCGGGTATGGACCGCCCGGTTCGAACGATTCGAACAACCAGGGAGGGAACCCCATGTCGTCCTGCTGTTCTCCCGACGGCGCCTGCTCCGGCGGCACAACCGTCCCGTCCGTCCCCCTCGCCGACGGCCGCACCACCGTCCACGGGGTAGCCGTGACCACGGCCGGCGAGCCCGACGACGCGCTGTCCGCGGCCAAGGTCGCCGACGACGCCGGCCACGAGCTCACCAGCCGGGTCTGAGGCCCGGCAGCGGTACCCACCGCCGGGGCCCCGCGCCGACCGCCGGGCCCCGGCGCCCTCCACCCACAGCCCGAGGAGCAGTGATGACCACCACGGTCCCCGAAGTCGCCGAAGTCGAACTCGCCATCGGCGGGATGACCTGCGCCTCGTGCGCCGCCCGCATCGAGAAGAAGCTCAACCGCATGGACGGCGTGGCGGCCACGGTCAACTACGCCACCGAGAAGGCCAAGGTCAGCTATCGCGGGGGCATAGCCGTGGCCGACCTGATCGCCACCGTCGAGGCCACCGGCTACACCGCCGCACCGCCCGCGCCCGCCGGCACTGCGGGTACGTCCGAGGAGGGTGCGGAGGGGCCGGCCGACGAGCTGATGCCGCTGCGGCAGCGGCTGATCACCGCCGTGGTGCTGGCCGTACCGGTCATCGCCATGTCGATGGCGCCCGCCCTGCAGTTCGAGTACTGGCAGTGGCTCTCGCTCACGCTGACCGCGCCGGTCGTCACGTACGCCGCGTGGCCCTTCCACCGGGCGGCGTGGACGAACGCGCGGCACGGCGCGGCGACGATGGACACGCTGATATCGCTCGGCACGAGCGCCGCGTTCCTCTGGTCACTGTGGGCACTGTTCTTCGGCACGGCCGGTATGCCCGGCATGACGCACGCCTTCGAGCTGACCCTCGCCCGCAGCGACGGTGCAGGCAACATCTATCTGGAGGCCGCCGCCGGCGTCACCGCCTTCATCCTGGCCGGGCGCTACTTCGAGGCCCGCTCCAAGCGCAAGGCCGGGGCCGCGCTCCGGGCGCTGCTGGAGCTCGGCGCCAAGGAGGTGACCGTGCTGCGCGACGGTCGCGAGGAGCGGATCCGCACCGAGGAACTGGCCGTGGGCGACCGCTTCGTCGTCCGCCCCGGCGAGAAGATCGCCACCGACGGCACCGTCGTCGAGGGCAGCTCCGCCGTGGACGCCTCGATGCTGACCGGCGAGTCGGTCCCGGTCGAGGTCGGCACCGGCGACGCGGTCACCGGAGCGACCATCAACGCCGGCGGCCGCCTCGTGGTCGAGGCGACGCGCGTCGGCGCGGACACACAGCTGGCGCGGATGGCGAAGCTGGTCGAGGACGCGCAGAACGGCAAGGCCGCCGCCCAGCGCCTGGCCGACCGGATCTCCGCCGTCTTCGTCCCGGTCGTCATCGCCCTGGCCCTGGGCACCCTGGGCTTCTGGCTCGGCACCGGCGCCGGCCTGACCGCCGCGTTCACCGCCGCCGTCGCCGTACTGATCATCGCCTGCCCGTGCGCCCTGGGACTCGCCACCCCCACCGCCCTGATGGTCGGCACCGGCCGCGGTGCCCAGCTCGGCATCCTCATCAAGGGCCCCGAGGTCCTGGAGACCACCCGCAAGGTCGACACCATCGTCCTGGACAAGACCGGCACCGTCACCACCGGCCGGATGACCCTGCTGCGGGTGCACACCGCCGACGGCGAGGACGAACGCGAGGTGCTGCGCCTGGCGGGCGCCCTGGAGCACGCCTCCGAGCACCCCATCGCCCAGGCCGTCGCCGCCGGGGCCGCCGAGCGTGCCGGAACCCTGCCCGCCCCCGAGGACTTCGCCAACGTCCCCGGTCTCGGCGTCCAGGGAGTCGTCGACGGGCACGCCGTCCTCGTGGGCCGGGAGAAGCTGCTGGCCGACTGGGCGATCCCGCTGCCCGAGGGGCTGGCGTCGGCCAAGTCCGCCGCCGAGGACGCCGGGCGCACGGCCATCACCGTGGCCTGGGACGGCCGGGCCCGGGCCGTGCTGGAGGTCGCCGACGCCGTCAAGGACACCAGCGCCGAGGCCGTCCGCCGGCTGCGTGCCCTGGGGCTCACGCCCATCCTGCTCACCGGCGACAACAAGGCCGTCGCCGGGTCCGTCGCGGCCGAGGTCGGCATCGACGAGGTGATCGCCGAGGTCATGCCGCAGGACAAGGTCGACGTGGTCAAGCGGCTCCAGGCCGAGGGCCGTTCGGTGGCCATGGTCGGCGACGGCGTCAACGACGCCGCCGCGCTCGCCCAGGCCGACCTCGGGCTCGCCATGGGCACCGGCACCGACGCCGCCATCGAGGCCGGGGACCTCACCCTCGTCCGCGGCGACCTGCGGGCCGCAGCCGACGCCATCCGGCTCTCCCGCCGGACGCTGGGCACGATCCGCTCGAACCTGTTCTGGGCCTTCGCCTACAACGTGGCGGCCCTGCCGCTGGCCGCCTCCGGCCTGCTCAACCCCATGATCGCCGGGGCCGCCATGGCCTTCTCCTCCGTCTTCGTCGTCGGCAACAGCCTCCGGCTGCGCGGCTTCCGCGCCGACGCCTGATCCCCGGCCCCGGCCGGGCATGCGGGCATGCGGGCGGGCCACACGGCCCGCCCGCGTCAGCGTTCCCCGATGCCCTCGAACCAGGTCGGGCCGCCCGCCGTGGCCTGCTTGATGCGGTTCACCGCGAAGCTCTCCATCGACGGCAGCGCGTCCACCTCGAACCAGCCGACCTCGAGGGACTCGTCGTCGTTGACCCGGGCCTCGCCGCCCACGGCACGGGCGACGAAGCAGATGTCCATGAACTGGCAGACGTCGCCGTTGGGGTAGGTGACGCGCTCCAGGGCCTCGACGAGGAGGACCCGCTCGGGCACGCAGTGGACGGCCGTCTCCTCGTGGACCTCACGGACCACGGCCGCGGCCGGCTGCTCACCGGGCTCGGGGATGCCGCCGATGATCGACCACCGGCCGTTGTCCGCACGACGGCCGAGCAGGACCCGGCCGTCGTCGTCGAAGACGACGACGCTCACCCCCGGCATCCACAGCAGCTGATGGCCCGCGGTGGCGCGGAGTTCTCGGATGAAGTCGGGGGTCGGCACGGGAGCGAGCCTAACGGGCCGGGAGCGGCTCCCCGACCGGACCGCCCCGTCAGGCGGAGGCCGGGCGTCCGCCGAGCCGGCGCAGCCGGTCGCGGATCACCCGGACGGCGGCTTCCGCGTCGTCGACGGTGACGGTGAAGGAGCGGCCGTCGCCCAGCCGCACGACGATGCCCTCGCCGCGCCGCACCACCACGGCCGTGCCCTGCTCCGGCCGCCAGCGGTAGCCCCAGCCGCCCCACTGGCGGGGGGTGACGCGGGGATCGACGTCGGCATCGACCACATGGGTGAGCGGGATGCGGGTGCGCGGCACACCGATGTGGCCGCAGCGGACCTCCAGGCACTCCTTGTCGACCCGCACGGCGACGTGCACGAAGGCGAGGGTGCCGTAGAGCATCAGCAGCCCGGCCGCGAGGCAGCCGACCACCGCCATGACCAGGGGGGTGATGGCGGAGGCCCAGGCGTTGTCCACGGCCAGGTCGATGCCGAGGGCCAGGCACGCGAAGCCCGCCCCGGCCAGCAGCCACTGCACGCGATTGGTCGCGCGCCCCGTCCAGACCGCCGGCCCGCCCGCTGCGTCGGCCGTGCCGCGGGAGCCCTGCGAGCCGTCGTGCCCCCGTGCGCCGTGGGAGTGGTCCCTCATACGGGCAGCCTACTCACGTTCCGTCGTCACGGCAGCGGTGGTGCGCCGAAGAACACGGAAGAGGGGCGCGCCCGGGGCGTCAGGAGCGGACCGGGCTGGTGGCCAGGAGCGAGCGGCCCTCCGGGTAGGTCAGCGAGGACGGCTCCAGCCGGCTCTCACGGCCGCCGAGCAGCACCGTGAGGGTGCCCGTCGGCTCGGCGTCGGGGGCGGGGGCGGCGCCGATGCGGCGCAGCGCCTGGGCGGCGACGGCGTCGGCGGAGCCGTACAGCGCGACGGGCGGGGCCGCGGGGGGCTGGACGGCGGCGCGGATACGCTCGGCGACGAGCTCGTAGTGGGTGCAGCCGAGGACGACGGCCTTGATGTCACGCGGGGTGCGCGCGGCCGCGACCGCGACGGCGGCGTCGACCGCGTCGAGGTCGGCCCACTGCACGGCGTCGGCCAGGCCCGGGCAGGGCACCTCGGTCACCTCGACGCCGGTGGCGAATTCCCGGATCAGCGCGTGCTGGTAGGGGCTGCCGGTGGTGGCGGGGGTGGCCCAGATGGCGATCGGGCCGCCGGCCGCGGCGGCCGGCTTGACGGCGGGCACGGTCCCGATGACCGGGATGCCGGGCTCCAGCTCGGCGCGTATGGCCTCCAGCGCGTGCACCGAGGCCGTGTTGCAGGCCACGATCAGCGCGTCGGGGCCCTGCGCGGCGGCGGCGCGGGCGCAGGCCAGCGCGCGTTCCGTGACGTCCTCGGGGGTGCGGGGGCCCCAGGGCATCGTGTCGGGGGCGGAGGAGAGGACGAGATCGGCGTCGGGCCGCATGCGGTGCACCGCGGCCGCCGCCGCCAGCAGGCCGTTGCCGGAATCCATGAGCGCGATCTTCACCCGGTCACTTTAATCGATCCGCTTCCTGACGAGGTCCGCGCGTGTTGGCCGCATCTCGCCCGTGGGAGTGCCCGGTGCGGCAGACTGCGTCGGATGAGCGCGCTGTTTTGGATCACCGTGGGTTCCCTGGCCGCGTGGGTGTGGCTGCTGCTGGGGCAGGGCTTCTTCTGGCGTACGGACGTGCGGCTGCCGGAGCGCGCCGCGCCGGCCGAGTGGCCGTCGGTGGCGATCGTGGTGCCGGCCCGGGACGAGGCGGCCGTGCTGCCGGCGAGCCTGCCCTCGCTGCTCGCGCAGGACTACCCCGGCCGGGCGGAGATCTTCCTCGTCGACGACGGCAGCACGGACGGCACCGGCGAGGTGGCGCGCGCCCTGGCGGCCGAGCGCGGCGGGCTGCCGCTGACCGTCGACTCCCCCGGCGAGCCCGGGCCCGGCTGGACCGGCAAGCTGTGGGCGGTGCGGCACGGCATGGCACTGGCCCGGGCCCGTACGGACGCCGAGTACCTGCTGCTCACCGACGCCGACATCGCGCACGAGCCGGACAGCCTGCGGGAGCTGGTCGCGGCGGCGCGCTCGGCCGGGCTGGACCTGGTGTCGCAGATGGCGCGGCTGCGGGTGGCCACGTTCTGGGAGCGGCTCGTCATCCCGGCCTTCGTCTACTTCTTCGCGCAGTTGTACCCCTTCCGCTGGGTCAACCGTCCGGGCGCGCGGACGGCGGCGGCCGCCGGGGGGTGCGTGCTGCTGCGGCGGGAGGCGGCGGAGCGGGCCGGGGTCCCGGACAGCATCCGGCACGCGGTGATCGACGACGTGACCCTGTCACGGGCGGTGCAGCGCAGCGGGGGCCGGATCTGGCTGGGTCTGGCGGAGCGGGTGGACAGCGTGCGCCCGTACCCCGGGCTCGGCGAGCTGTGGCGCATGGTCTCGCGCAGCGCCTACGCGCAGCTGCGGCACAACCCGCTGCTGCTGGCCGGCACGGTCGCGGGGCTCGGCGTGATCTATCTGGCCCCGCCGGTGGCGGTGGTGGCGGGCGCGCCCGCCGGCGCGACCGGAACGCTCGTCGTGGGCGCGGCGGCGTGGGCCGTGATGACGGGCACGTATCTGCCGATGCTGCGCTACTACCGCCAGCCCCTCTGGCTGGCGCCCCTGCTGCCGCTCACGGCGCTGCTGTACCTGCTGATGACGGTGGACTCGGCGGTGCAGCACTACCGGGGCCGGGGCGCGGCCTGGAAGGGCCGTACGTACGCCCGCCCGGAGACCACCCCCTGACGGCCGTGCCCGGCCGGCTGCGTCATTTGCGGCCGGGGGCCCAGGTCAGCCCCCAGCCGTAGGCGCGGTCGAGGGTGCGCTGGGGGCTGACGCCCCGGTCGGGGACGAGGTAGCGGGCCTCGCGCCGGACGACGAGCTCGCCGTTCTGATGGGTGATCAGGGCGAGGGCGCACACGTTGGAGGGGACGGTGCACTCGTCGAGGGAGAAGTCGACCGGGGCGCCGCGTCCCGGTCGCAGGGTGACGGTGGCGTGGAGGCCGGCGAAGCTGCGGGCGCCCTCGTAGATGGTGACGAAGACGAGGATGCGCCGGAAGTCGGCACTGTGGTCGAGGTTGACGGTGAGGTTCTCGCCGGTCTCGACGGCGCCGGTGCGGTCGTCGCCGTCGAGGTGGATCCAGGGCGGGCCGTGCAGGGAGCCGAAGGCGTTGCCGAGCGCCTGGACCGCGCCCTTGGTGCCGTCGGTCAGCTCGAAGAGGGCGCCGAGGTCGAGGTCCAGCGCGGGCTGGAGGGCCGCGCCGAGCCGCCGCCCCCAGCCCTGCGGCTCGCTGCGGACGTGCCAGTTGAGGTTGACGTGCAGGACGCCCGAGGTGCCGCCCTGTTTGGCGAGGGAGACGGTGGGGGTCTCCTTGGTGAGCGTGACCTTCACCGGTCGCGGGGGCACGGTCGCGGGCGGCGGCACGGGCCGCGGTGCGGTCTGCGGTGCTGCCTGCGGTGGGCCGGGGACGGTCGCGGCGGGGCCGATCGCGGTGCGGTCCGCGAGGCCGTGGTCGGCGGCCAGCCCGGCCGCGCCGTCGGCGTATCCCTGGCCGACGGCACGGAACTTCCACTCCCCGTGCCGCCGGTAGAGCTCCCCGAGGACGAGGGCGGTCTCGACGGTGGCGTCGCGGCTGTCGAAGCGGGCGAGTTCGGCACCGGTGGCGGCGTCGGCGATCCGGACGTACAGCCCCGGCACCCGGGCGAAGGCGCCGCCGTCGGTGGTGGCCGCCAGGACCACGCCCTCCACGGCGGACGGGGCGGCGGCGAGGTCGATGTGGAGGGTCTCGGTCACCGCGTCACCGGAGGCACGCCTGCCGTCGTGCCGTACCGCGCCGGAGACGTGCACGGGCCGGCGGGCGGAGACGACGTCCGCGCCGGAGCGCACCCCGCCGGCCGTCAGCAGCAGGGCGCAGGCGTCGGTGCCCGGTACGCCCGGACCGGTGCGCCAGCCGATGTCGACCCGTACGAGCGTCGCCGGAATCCGGACATTCGTGCCCTTGAGCATTTCCCTCGCCCACCCCTCCGCACCGGGCCGTCCTTACACGATCCCTACGCACCTTGGCGACCGATTTTCCCGGGTTCACGCTGATTGGTCATCCACGGCGGCTCCGAGCTCGTGAATCAACCCCCATACCCGTCTCCCCAACCGGCACACCATGGGCTTAACTTATGGGCTATGACCTCCCCCCGCAGCGCCTACGGCGGCGGCTACTACGCCTCGTCGTCGTTCCCGGACACCCCCATCTACGACAGCCTCGTCGCCGAGCGGGGCACCCCGCAGATCGCGCCGATCCGTGTGTCGTCCCCGTACGACTTCGGCGGCGGCAACCTGCCGGCGCTGCCCGCCCTGCCGTCGGCGCCCTCCGCCGCGCAGGCGCCGCAGCCGGTGCAGGCGGCGTACGCCGCGCAGCAGGCCCCGGCGCAGTACGGCCAGCAGGCCCCGGCCGGTCAGCCGGTGGGGCTCCAGCAGGCGGCGGCGCCCTACATCCCGCAGCAGGCCGCCGCACCGCGCGGTTACCCGGGCCCGCAGCAGTACCAGCAGCAGCGCCCGGCCGCCGGCGGGTACGAGGCGATGCGCCCGGTGGCGCCCCGCCCCGCCGCCCCGGCGCAGTACGACGACCCGTACAGCCGCCCGTACCCGGACCAGGGGGGCTACTGACGGTTCACCGGCCGGATCCGGATGATCCGGCCGGCACGCTCAGCCGTCCGAGCCGACTGGCAAGATGACCGCATGCCCAACTCTGTACTGAATGCGGTTCATTTCTATCCGGTCAAGTCGATGGCGGGGTGTGCGCCCGGCGAGGCGGTCGTGGAGCCGTGGGGGCTCGCCGGGGACCGTAGGTGGATCATCGCCGGACCGGACGGCCGGTTCATCACCCAGCGGCAGCAGCCGCGCCTGGCCCTTGCCTCGGCGCGGCCGCTGCCCGGCGGCGGGGTCCGGCTCGCCGCACCGGGGGCCGGGCCGCTCGACGTCGCGGTACCCGCCGAGCGGGACGGGCTGGTCACGGTGGAGGTGTTCCGGGACAAGGTCGAGGCCGTTCCGGCGGGTGCCGAGGCCGACGCCTGGGTGAGCGCCTTCCTGGGCACCGAGGCGCAGCTGCTCCACATGGACGACCCGTCGTCCCGGCGGCCGATCGACCCCGGGTACGCGCTGCCGGGCGAGACCGTGAGCTTCGCAGACGGATTCCCGCTGCTGCTCACCACGACGGCCTCGCTGCGCTCGCTCAACTCCCTCATCGCCCTGGGCGAGAGCCCCGAGGAGGGGCCGCTGCCCATGAACCGCTTCCGGCCGAACGTGGTCGTCGACCACACCGAGCCCTGGGCCGAGGACGACTGGCGCCGGGTGCGCATCGGCGAGGTGACCTTCCGGGTGGTCAAGCCCTGCGGACGCTGCATCGTCACCACCACCGACCAGCACACGGCCGAGCGCGGCAAGGAGCCGCTGCGCACGCTCGCCAAGCACCACCGCATGGGCAACAGCCTGGTGTTCGGCCAGAACCTCATACCCGAGCACACCGGCGTGCTGCGCGTCGGGGACGCCGTCGAGGTCCTGGACTGAGCCCGACGGGCCGTCAGCAGCCGACCCCTCGTCAACAAGCCGCCCGCGCCGCCCTCCAGGCGGGGTGATTTTGCTCTCTCCGCCGACTTCCTCCGCATGCGACGTCCTGTGTGAGGTATCTACGGACGCGTAAGGGGGTGAGCACCGTGCGTGTGAAGACGTTCGGACGGCTCCGGCGGCGGAATCCGCTGCGCCGCCGGAGCGATGTCCTCCAGGCCTGGGCCGGGCTGGTCGCCGTCGTGCTGATGGTGCTGGGGGGCACCGCGGCCGGGTGGGTCACGGGCTCGCTCGCCGACCGCGCGCTGCGCCAGACCGTCCGCGAGCAGCAGCGCCACCGGCATCCGGTCGTCGCCACGACCCTGCGCGTGCTGCCCGCCGAACCGGCCGGGACCGAGCACGAGTCCGCGGAGTACACGGCCGTGCGCGAGGGCTACCGCCGCGTCCTCGCCCGCTGGTCCGGGCCCGACGGCCGGCCGCACAGCGGCACGGTGGCCGTCCGCCGGTCCGCCGGCCCCGGGGAGCCCGTCCCGCAGTTGACGGACCACCGGGGCCGGGTCGCC
>NZ_JBFAPH010000036.1:0-29515 GCF_040675635.1 Streptomyces sp. NPDC049577 | reverse complement strand
TGTTCTCCGGCGAGGGCACGTGGGTGGGTGACACCGACCTCGTGCGCCGTTTTCCCGACCACCGCGAGCCGCCGCTCCGGAGGGCAGGCCGTCCCGGCGGCGGGCCCTCCTCGTGACCGGTGTGCTGATCGCACTGCTCGCGGTGGGCGGGCTGGTGTGGGCGCTGACGCGCGGCAGCGGCGCTACGGGCGGGAGCAAGGCGAGCGGAAGCGCCTCCGTGGGTACGGAACCGACGCCCGGCGGTGCCGGGACTCCCCAGGGCGCCTCCGCCTCCGGCGCCACCGGGGCCGCGTCCGTCGGGGTGACGGTGGCCGCGGAGCGCGACCACTACGCGGGCCCGTGCCCGGCGCCGGCCGCCGAGGCGCCCGCCTTCACGGCGACGTTCACCGTGGACCGCGTTCCGGCGACCGTCGTCTACCGGTGGGTGACGCGCGACGGAGGAGCGGAGCCCGGGTGGCGCACCCTGCGCCTCACGGGCTCCGCCCGGCAGACCGTCCGGCACGGTGTGACGGACCACCGCGCCGGGGACCCGGCCGAGGACTGGGCGGCCGTCGAGGTGAGGAGCCCCCGGTCGCTGACGTCCCGCCAGGTCCCCTTCACATGGGCGTGCGAGCCAACGCCGACGGGCGGGGCGTCCCCTTCGGGCTCCCCCTCGGCTTTCCCCTCGGGCTCCTCCTCGGCACACTCCACCCCCGGCGGCTCGCCGTCCGCCGGTCCGTCGAGCTCGTACGGCGGCTACCGGGGGTCCGGGGGCCCGCCCCCGGCATTCCTAGGCGGCCGATGAGAAGACCGGCAGGTAGCCGCCGGACTGCCCGGCGGCGGTCGGGTGGTACGACTCGTCGACGGGAAGGGTGACGCTGTTGAGCCAGGCGCTGCCCGAGCACAGCTCGTGCCCGGTGAAGGTGGTTCTGACGTCCGCGAACGCGAAGCCGTGGTCGGCGGCGCGCTTGGCGGTGATGGAGTCGAGCAGGTCGGCCGCGTTGTTGATGGCGTTCCGCTTGGTGTCGCTCAGACCGATGCAGAATCCGCCCGTCCGGTAGAAGCGCGGGTAGCCGAGGACGACGACGTGCGCGGCGGGGGCCTTGGCTCTGATCGCGCCGTAGACCTGGTCGAGCTTGGCCGGCAGCTCGTTCTGGGCGAAGGCACGGGCCTGGTCGATGCGCTGCAGACAAGACGCGTCGTCGCTCATGACGCAGGTGCTCATGGTGTCGCCGAAGCCGGCGTCGTTGCCGCCGATGCTGATGCTGACGAGTCCGGTGGCGCTGTTCAGCGGGCCGAGCTGGCTGCTCAGCACATCGCCCGTCCGGGCACCGGAACAGGCGGTGAAGGCGAAGGCGGAGGGGTGGTGGGCGGCGGCCCACAGGGCCGGGTAGGCCCGGGTGCTCCGCTTGCAGTCCCCGCTGGCCGAGTCGTAGCTCCCGGCGCCGACACCGGATGAATACGAGTCACCGAGGGCCACATAGGCGGGGGTCGCGGTGAGGGTCGCGGCCTGGGCCGCGCCCGCGCCGCCGAGGGCGACGGCGGCGGCGAGCACCAGTGCGGAGAGCGCACGCATGAGCGTGGGGGGCTTCATGGAACCTCCTTCAACGGGGGGCTTCTGTCACCCCTGTGGCGACAGGCCCCGCGTTGATTGGAGTGTCCACGTCAAAATCCCCAGCGCAAACAGTCCGTTGGGTGACAGTTGTATGTCGTGTCTATGACATGACGAAGAAAGTGGGTGACTATTCACCCGATCGACAGCTTCCGGTTGTGGCGAAACCCGTCAACGGGCCGCTTTTCGCACGGCCTTCACATCTTGACGTGCCTCCGCCCACTGCGCGACATTGAAGCCCGGCATCCGGCGCTTCGGGGGGCAAAGTCGCCAATGCAGAGCTTCACTGATCTCACCGGTCTCGAGGATCCAGCCGAACGCAGCGACATGGACGACAGCGACGGGCGGAGGCCGCCCGGGGATTCCCTCCCGGTGATCGCGGGAGCCGCCGCGGCGATCGCGGTGGCAGGTGGCGCGCTGGCGCTGGCGGACATCGGCTCTCCGCTGCGCGCGCCGTTCACGCTCTTCTTCCTGATAGTGGCGCCCGCGTGCGCGGTGGGGGCCGCGTTGCGGGGGCTCGATCCACTGAGCCGGGTGGTGGTCTCGGCCGGCGGTGCCGTCGCGGTCGATCTGCTGGTCGCGCAGGTGATGCTGGCCCTGCACGCCTGGACGGTGCGCGGCGGCGTCGCGGCGGTCGCGGCCGTCAGCCTGCTGCTGTTCCTGCTGGCGCAGGTGCGGCGTCACCGTGGTCGCGCGGCCAGAAGCAGGACCCCCTGAGGTGGACGTCAGCGTGTACCGGCCGGGCGAGCTCACCGCGGCCGACCGGGCGGCGTGGACGGCCCTGCAGTCACGGGCGGTCGAGGACGGCTCCCCCCAGCTCGCGAATCCTTTCCTCGCACCGGAGTTCGCGCTCGCCGTCGGCCGCTGCCGGCGCGGGGCGCGCATCGCGGTGGTGCGGGAGGACGGCGAGCCCGCGGCCTTCTTCCCCTTCCAGCGCACGCCCCTGGGCGTGGGCCGGGCCATCGGGCTGGGCGTCTCGGACGCGCAGGGCCTGGTGCACCGGCCCGGCTTCCAGTGGGACAGCCGGGAGCTGCTGCACGCCTGCGGGCTGTCCCTGTGGGAGTTCGACCACCTGGTCGAGGGGCAGAAGCCGTTCGAGGGGGCGGCGTCCGGGGCGTACGCCTCGCCGGTCATCGACGTCGACCAGGGGTTCGAGCGGTATCTGGCCGCCCTGCGCAAGCAGTCGCCGAAGTTCACCCGCACCACCCTGGCCAAGGAGCGCCGGCTCGGCCGGGACGCGGGTGCCGTGCGGTACGTGCACGACGAGCGCGATCCGGCGGTGCTGCGTGCCCTGATCGCCTGGAAGTCGGCGCAGTACCGAAGAACAGGGCGCAGCGACCGCTTCGCGCGCCCCTGGATCAGCCAGCTGGTCGAGCAGCTGTTCCACACCCGCACAGAGTCCTTCGCCGGGCTGCTGTCCGTGCTCTACGCAGGCGGCCGGCCGGTCGCGGCTCACTTCGGGCTGCGTTCGAGGACGGTACTGGCCTGCTGGTTCCCGGCGTACGACCCGGCGTTCGCGAAGTACTCCCCCGGCCTGGTGCTGCACGTGCGGATGGCGCAGGGGGCCGCGGCGGACGGGGTGGCCTATCTGGACCTGGGCCGGGGCGGCAAGGCGTACAAGGACTCCCTGAAGACCCGTGAGCTCAGCGTCTTCGAGGGCTGGGTGACCCGCCGCCATCCGGTGGCCCTGGGCCACCGGGCGCGGCGGGCGCCGGTGCGGGCGTTGCGCAACACCGTGCTGGCGCGGCCGGAGTTCTTCGAGCCGGCCGACCGGCTGCTGAAGCGGATGGGGCGTCTGCGCGCAGGCGGTTGACGCGGCGGGAGCGCGGCATCCGCCGAGTGCGCCCCCAAAACACCGGCCGGATGCGCCGGGTTGCATCAGGCATAAAAACACCAAAGGAGGAGTCTCCGTCCCACCTCTTGCCATACAGTCTCAAGCTTCAATACCGTCGTACATCTACCCGCATCGGCCCATCAGGTCCAAGGCGGCTCCGGGGAGGGCTCAGCGCCGTCGGGATGGTGTCCGGAGCGGGGCGCGGCAGGGGGTGCCGCGCCCGGCCGTCAGCGTGCCGGGTCGCGCGCCGCGCGTGTCACGTGCCAACTCACCCTGCTCCCGCGGTGCTCCTGCCGTGCGGGCCTGGCGAGTACCCCCTTTTCGAACCGGACACACAAGCGGACCGCCTGGGCAGGGCGGTCCACCGGACGAGAGGGAAAAGACCGATGAGTGCGTTCCTGCGCCCGGCGGCCGGCGAAGAGCAGGAGGGCGCCGGCCGCTACCGTCCGGTGACCTCGCACTTCGCGATAGCGCCACCGGTGAGCGTCGTCATTCCCGCCATGAACGAGGCGGAGAACCTCCCGTACGTCTTCAAGACCCTTCCCGACTGGATCCACGAAGTGGTCCTGGTCGACGGCAACTCCACCGACGACACCGTCCGGGTGGCCCGCGAGCTGTACCCGGACGTCAAGGTCGTCGAGCAGCTCGGCAAGGGCAAGGGCGACGCGCTGATCACGGGCTTCGCCGCCTGCACCGGTGAGATCATCGTCATGGTGGACGCGGACGGCTCCGCGGACGGCGCCGAGATCGTCAGCTATGTCTCGGCGCTGGTCGGCGGCGCGGACTTCGCCAAGGGCTCCCGGTTCGCCAACGGGGGCGGCACGGACGACATGACGCTGATCCGCAAGCTCGGCAACCGCGTGCTGACGTCCGTCGTCAACCACAAGTTCGGCGCCCGCTACACCGATCTGTGCTACGGCTACAACGCCTTCTGGAAGCGCGTCCTGGACGAGATCGCCCTGGACTGCGCGGGCTTCGAGGTCGAGACCCTGATGAACATCAGAGTCGTGAAGGCGGGTCTACGGGTCCAGGAGATCCCCAGTCATGAATTCGTCCGTATCCACGGCACGAGTAATCTGCGGGCCGTGCGTGACGGGCTGCGCGTCCTGAAGGTCATCCTGCGCGAGCGGGGCACCGGTCGTCGCCGGGGGAACCGGCGGCACCACCGGCTCGCGATCGCGCCGGCGGCGAACCGCGGGGAAGTCTCTTGAGCACTGCACCGACCGGTCGAACCGGAACACCGGCCATCTCGGTGGTCATCTGCGTGTACACCGAGGACCGCTGGGGCGACATCCTCGCCGCGGTGGCCTCGGTGCGCGATCAGTCGTACCCGGCCCTGGAGACGCTGATCGTGGTCGATCACAACCCCGCCCTGCTGCGCCGGCTCGCCAAGACCTACGGGGACGACGGCGCCGGCGCGGCCTCCGGGCGGGTCCGGGTGCTGGCCAACGCGGGCCCCCGGGGCCTGTCGGCCGGCCGCAACACCGGCGTCGCCGCCTCGTCCGGCGAGGTGGTGGCCTTCCTCGACGACGACGCGGTGGCCGAGCGGGACTGGCTGCTGTACTTCGCCGAGGGGTACGCCGATCCGCGGGTCATGGCGGTGGGCGGCCGCACCCAGCCGGTGTGGGCCTCCCGCCGGCGCCCGGCGTGGTTCCCGGAGGAGTTCGACTGGGTCGTCGGCTGCACGTACCGCGGCCTGCCGCCCGGCCGGGTGGCCGTGCGCAACGTGCTGGGCGGCAACGCCTCGTTCCGCCGGTCGGCGCTGGAGGCGGTCGGCGGCTTCGCCAGCGGCATCGGGCGCGACGGGCAGCGGCTGCCGCTGGGTGGCGAGGAGACGGAGCTGTGCATCCGGCTGACCCGGGCCATGCCGGACGCGGTGCTGCTCATCGACGACCGCTCGGTCATCCACCACCGGGTGCCGGCGGGGCGCGAGCGCTTCGGCTACTTCCGTACCCGGGCGTACGCCGAGGGGCTCTCGAAGGCTCTGGTGGCGCGCAGCGTGGGCGCGCGCTCCGGTCTGCAGAGCGAGCGCCGGTACACCACGCGCGTGCTCCCCGCCGGGGTCGCGCGCGGGGTGCGCGATGCCCTGCTGGGGCGCGCCGGGGGCGCGGGCCGGGCCGGGGCGATCGTGACCGGGGTGGCCGCGGCCACCGGTGGCTATCTGCTGGGGAGCCTGCGGGCGCGCCGGGGCGGCGGCCGGTTCGCCGTGGCGGCGCTCAAACCCCCGGAGGGCGCGGCGGAGGGGGCGGTCGGATGAGCGCGGGACCGGTCCCGATCCTGATGTACCACGCGGTGGCGCACACCCCCGCCCGCGCGGCGCTGCGGCTGTCCGTCACGCCGGGGGCGTTCGCGGAGCAGATGCGGCTGCTGGCCGCTTTCGGCTTCACGCCGCTCACCACCGGGGAGCTGGCCACGGCCTGGCGCGAGGGCCGGCCGCTGCCGGCGAAGCCGGTGCTGATCACCTTCGACGACGGCTACGAGGGCGTGCACCGCCACGCCCTCCCCGTGCTGTCGGAACACGGGTTCGCCGCCACGCTGTTCGCGTCCACCGGCTGGCTGCGGGGGGCGCACGAGGCCGGTGGCGCGCTGGACCTGATGCTCAGCTGGGACCAGTTGCGCGAGCTGGCCGGGGCGGGGATGGAGATCGGCGGGCACAGCCACACCCATCCCCAGCTCGACCGGCTCCCCGACGACGAGCTCGCCTTCGAGGTCGGCCGCTGCCGGGAGCTGCTTTCGGCCGAGCTGGGCGTGCGGCCGGTGTCCTTCGCCTATCCGTACGGCTACTCCAGCCGCCGGGTGCGCCGGGCCGTGCGCTCGGCGGGCTTCGGGGTCTCGCTCGCGGTGGGCAACGGCCTGGCCGCGCGCCGGCAGGGGCCGTACGCCCTGGAGCGGGTGACCGTGCGGCGCTCGACGGGGATCGAGGAGTTCGAGCGGATGGTCGAGGGCCGCGCGGTCGGCCGCCTCTTCGCCCGGGACCGGGCGCTGACCAAGGGGTACGCCGTCGTGCGCAGAAGCCGGCAGCTGGCCGGGAAGGCGGGCTCCGCCGGACGGGCGGGCGTCGCGGGGAAGATCGGCGTCGTCAGGAAGGCAAGCGGAGCTCGTGTCTGACACGTCCACCCGGACCGAGGAACGGGCGGCGGAACCGGCCGGCCGGAAGCTGCGGCTGCCCGGCAGCGGCGGAAGCCCGCTGTTCCGCAACGCCTTCGCGCTGATGCTCAACACGGGCATCAGCGCGGTCCTCGGTCTGGGCTACTGGCTGGTCGCCGCCCGCTACTACAGCGAGGACGCGGTCGGCCAGGGATCGGCGGCCATCGCCGCCATGAAACTGCTCGCGGGCCTGGCCGCGGTCACCCTGACCGGGGCGCTGGCCCGCTTCATCCCGGTCGCCGGGCGGACCACCGGCCAGCTGGTCCTGCGCACCTACGCGGGCAGTTCGGTCCTCGTCGCCGTGGCGGCGGCCGTCTTCCTCCTCACGCTCGGCGTGTGGGGGCCCTCGTACCATTTCCTCCACGGGACGCTGCCGGGGCTGGGCTTCGTCCTCGCCGTGGTGGCCTGGTCGGTGCTCACCCTGCAGGACGGGGTGCTGACCGGGCTGCGGAGCGCGCCGTGGGTGCCGGTCGGCAACACGGTCTTCTCGGCGGCGAAGCTCGCGCTGCTGGTGGGGCTGGCGGTGGCGCTGCCGGCGACCGGGGTGTTCGTCTCGTGGGTCGTATCGATCGCGGTGTCGGTGGTGCCGCTGGGCTGGCTGGTCTTCCGGCGGCTGGTGCCCCGGCACGTACGGCTCACCGAGAAGACCGCGCGGCCCGCCCCCTACCGGGAGATCGGCCGGTTCCTGGCCGGGGACTGCACGGGGTCGCTGTTCTCGCTGGCCGTGGTCTACCTCGTGCCGGTGATCGTCGCCTCGCAGGTCAGCCCGGCCGACAACGCCTACTTCTACATCACCTCCACCATCGGCGGCACGGTCAATCTGCTCGCCATCAACATGGGCGCCTCGCTGACCGTGGAGGGCTCGCACGACCCGGCCCGGCTGGCGGAGAACTGCCGGGCGGCGCTGCGCCGGATGGCCAGGATCATGATCCCGGTCTGTGTGCTGCTCTTCGTCCTGGCGCCGTACATCCTGCGCGTGTTCGGGCGGGGTTACGCGGACGCGGCGACGCCGCTGCTGCGCTGGTTCGCGGTCGGGGCGGCGCTGCGGGTGGTGATGGAGGTCTACTTCGCCGTGCTGCGGGCGCAGAGCCGGACGGCCGGACTCGCCTATCTCCAGGGGCTGCTGTGCATGCTGGTGCTGGGGCTGACCCTGCTGCTCCTGCCGCGGATGGGGCTGACGGGTGCGGGGGTCGCGGAAATCTCCAGCCTGGCGGTGATCGTGTCGATCGCGGCGGTGAAGCTGCGCGGCGTCCTGCGGTCCGGGGCGCCGGCCGGTCCCGCCGCGGAGGCGGGGGCCGGGGCGGCGCCGGCCACCGAGCCGGCCGCCAGCGCCGCGCGGGAGACGGCGCCCGACGGCGACCTGGCGGACCTGGCCGTGCACGGTGACCGCCGGAAGGACCGCGACACCAGGACCGGGATCTTCGGGACGCGCTGGGCGCTGCGGGCGACGCTGGACGTGGACACGGTCCCGCTGGGTGTGCGGCTGGACTTCGACCATCTGGAGCGGCGGCCCGACGTCCGGCACGCCCCCGAGATCTCGGAGAACCCCCCGCTGCCGCCGCCGGCCCCGCCACCGGCCGAGCGCGCGGCCCGGCCGTCCCTGGCCGACCGGTTCACGCCCGAGGCCGGCGTCTGGCTGCTGCTGGCCGTCGCCGTGGCGCTGTACTGGGTGCCGCTGGAGGCCGTGGGCGACGTGGACCTGGACGGCATGGGCGGGCTGGGCCTGGTCTCCGTGCTGCCCGTGGTGACGCTGCTGGGCGCCGCCCTGCTCGTGTTCGCGTACGCGGCCGCGCTGTCGCTGGACCGGCCGCGTGCCATGCTGTTGGGCGCGGTGCTGCTGGTGACGGTGGTGTCGCTGCACGCGGTGCCCGCGCTGCTGGAGACGGAGCCGCGCTTCGCGACGGCCTGGCAGCATCTGGGCTTCCTGGACTTCATCGACCGCACGGGTGTCGCCGCGCCGGATCTGGACGCGCGCTGGAGCTGGCCCGGCTTCTTCGCCCTGGCCGCGTTCGCCGCCCGGGCCTGCGGCGTGGACGACCTCACCGAGGTGCTGCGCTGGTGGCCGCTGGCGACGCAGTTGCTCACCCTGGCGCCGCTGGCGCTGCTGCTGAGAGCCGTGCGGGCGGGCTGGCGGGCGAAGTGGACAGCCTTGTGGCTGTTCGCGCTGTGCGGCTGGGTCGGGCAGGACTACTTCTCGCCCCAGTCGCTCAACTATGTCTTCTACCTGCTGTTCGTCGCCGTGCTCCTGGTGTGGTTCCGCTGGCCGGGCCAGCTGCGCGGAAAGCGGCTGCCCGGTGAGACGGAGCCGGCGCCGGCCGGGCGCGGCGAGCGGGTCGGGCTGCTGGCGCTGCTGATCGCCCTGTTCGCGGCCTCGGTGGTCAGCCACCAGCTGACGCCGTTCGTCATGCTGGGCGTGCTGACGGCGCTGGTGCTGCTGCGGCGGTCCATGCTGCGCGGGCTGCCGCTGCTGTGCGGCGTGATGCTGCTGGTGTGGGTGGGGTTCTTCGCGGAGCCGTACTGGTCGGGGCACTTCCAGGAGCTGTTCGGCGGTCTGGGTTCTCTCGGGGGCAATGTCTCCTCCTCGGTCTCCGGCCGGATCCAGGGCGGCAGCAGCACGCACAAGCTCGTGCTCTACACGCGGGTCGCGCTGGCCGGCGCGGTGCTGGCCGCCGCCGCGCTCGGCTGGTGGCGGCGCCGCCGCGCCGGGGTGGGCGACCGGTCGCTGCTGGTGCTGACCTGTGTGCCGTTCCTGGCCTTCGGCTTCCAGTCGTACGGCGGCGAGGTGGCGCTGCGGGTCTTCCTCTTCGCGCTGCCCGGCGCCTGTGTGCTGGCCGCGCTCGCCTTCTTCCCGCGCGCCGCCCGCCCGCGGGCGGCGCCGCTGACGGTCGCGCTGACGGCGGTGACCGGGCTCGTCCTGCTCTTCGGCTTCCTGGTGGCCCGCTGGGGCAACGAACCCTTCGAACGGGTGCGCACCGGCGAGGTCGCCGCGATGGACTACGTGTACGCGCGGGACCGGCCGACCGTCCGGCTGCTGTGGATGAGCAGCGACACCGTCAACAACGTCACCCCCGCGATTCCCTGGGGCGCCCGGGACATGGAACGCGTGCTCTACGAGCCGACGCTCGCCCCGCGCGACCCCGCGCGGGCGGCGGACCTGGTGGCGGCGCTGCGCAAGGCCGGCCCGAATTCGCTGCTGATGGTCAACCGGGGCCAGTCCGACTATCTGGAGCTGAGCGCGGGCTACGCCCCCGACTGGGAGCCGCGCGTGCGCCGCGCCCTGGACGGCGATCCGGAGCTGCGCCGGGTGTACGGCAACGACGACGCGGCGCTGTACGAGCTCCGGGAGCGGCCCGCGGGGGACGTCCCGGAGCCGCGGCCGGGTCCGGCCGGGCCCCGGGTGACGTGGACCCCCGTCTCCGTGGTGGGCGGTCTGGCGGCGCTGGCCCTCCTGGTGCTGCTGACGGCCCGCGAGCTGCTGCGGGTGGGCTCGCCGCCGGGGGTGCGGCAGCTGCGGCGGACGCAGATGTCGTTCTGGTTCGCCATGCCGCTCCTGGCGGTGGTGCTGGCCGTCATGGTGCAGCGGCTGGTCACCCTGGTCTGAGCACGGCAGGAGGGTTGCGGCGGGGACGGGTCGTCAGAACAGCGCGCGGTAGCACAGCGCCGCCACCGCGCTGCTGCCCGGTGCCGGGTCGCGGGGCCGGTGGTGCGGGACGACGTGCCCGTTCAGGGCGGTCACGCCCGTGCGCGGGTAGCTGACCGGGATCCCGCCGGCGCGGTCCCAGGAGGGGTCGTCCTCCAGCCGGCCGAGCCGTTCCATCGTGCTGCCCACGAGGTCCGGGTGGAGATGGAGCGGGGTGACGGCGCCGTAGGCCGCGGTGAGCAGGGTGAGGTCGCACTGTTCGGTGTCGACGTGCAGCAGGACCCGGTCGTCGCCCTCGTAGTAGCCGTAGGCGGCGAAGGTGGGGACGAGCAGCCGCCCGGTCAGCTCCCGGGCCGCGCCCACCAGGGCGAGGTGGACCCGGGCGAGCAGCGGGCCGCCGGCGGCCGGTATGCCGGGCCCGGGCCGGCGACCGTCCGCCAGGGGGGTGCGCGGGCCCCGTGCGGGGACCTTGGCGTGGGGTCTGCGGGCACGGGCCTCGGCGGCGAGGGCGTCGGCGAGCCGCTCGTCCCACAGGCCCGGGAGTCCGACGTACCCCTGGGCGGTGAAGGCGCGTTGTTCGGCGCGGGTCACGGTGGTGCGGGCCAGTGCGGCCCCGGTGGGCCCGGTCACGGCGAGGTCGCGTTCGGCCAGGAGGGTTCCTCGGTGTAGTAGGCCCATTCGGCATCGGGCGGCAGGGTGAGGGATCCGGCGAAGGAGAAACCGTCCGCCAGCGGAACGCTGACGCAGTCGCCCAGGTGTTCCTCTATCGCACTCCGTGTTTCGGGAGCGGCTTTGGCCATGGCGATGACTTCTCGTGGCAGCACGTAGTAGTTGTCGTCTGCATCGACGATGACCAGGGCCTGAGCCGCTTTTCGTGGCACGGAAAATCCTTTCGCTCCGGGGAAATCCGGGATGCCGCGCTCGCAGTGTTGCGGCGCCCGGGCCGAAAAGGCAACGGCCCGGACGGCTGCCCACCCGGCGCATGGAACCGCCCTATCCCAGCCAGCGGACCTCGTACGCCCCCAGGTCCAGGGTGCGCCCGTCGACATGGGCGGTAATGCCCCGGTCCTGGGTGTTCACGACCAGCAGCGTCGAGCCGGAGGCGAGCGCGCGGACGTTCGGGGCATCCGCCTCGGGAACATCGACCGCACGGAAGTGCGTACCGGGCGGAAAGGATTTCGAGAATCGGGAGATGAGGTCGAACATGGGCAACCGACCGCCACCGTCGGCGAGTTCGGTGCTGCGCCACAGACAGCCGGGACAGGACTCGCCCTGTTCCTCGGGATTCCAGTAGAAGGCGCCGGCGACTCCGGAAGAGGCCAATTGCATGAGAGCGGTGGCCTGCACGGCGACCCGGTGCTGTTCGGTCCAGCCTTTGCGGTCGTCCTGGGCGTCGGCGGGTTCGACATACCACTCGGCCCACCACACCGGCAGGCCGGTCGCCTTGCTGAGCCAGGCGGTGACGTCGGCGAACTTGGTGGTGGCGGAGAATTCGTCGGGCAGCAGCCGGCTGCCCTCGCGGGTGTAGCTGGAGCCGTCGACGACGACGAAGTCGGCTCCGGCCCGGTGCCGGTTCCAGTACTCCACGGCGTCGAGGGCGCGCTGGTCGACCACGCCCCAGGGGCCGCTCAGCGAGGAGGCATTGGAGGCGGTGGCGGGCGCGTCGCTGTCCATGACCACGTACGGACCGCCGACCAGGGCCTTGCTGTTCTGTTTCTTCACCTCGGCGTAGACGAGGTTGTAGAGCTCGGTGTACCCCTCGTAGTCCCAGCGCTTGCGGGAATCGTCGTAGAAGCCCTTGAACTCGTTCCAGACGATGAAGTGCCGTACGTCCGGGTAGCGCTTGGCGACGACCCCGGCGAGGTGGGCGAAGTCCTTGTAGTGGGCGCGGTCGGGGGCCTTCTCCAGGGACTTCTGGGACCAGTCGGTACCCGGGCCGCCGCCCTTCATCCAGTCCGGGGCGCAGCACAGGGTGAGCACGGGGGTGCCGTGGGTGGCCCGTACGAGGGCGACGCGCCGGTCGAGGTCGGTGAAGTTGTAGCTGCCGGGCCGGGGTTCGGGGTTGTCGACGCCCCAGCCCATGATGTGCTGGTTCTGCGGCAGGCGGGCATCGGAGAGCGCGGCGGCCGCCGTCTTGCGGGCGGTGTCGTTGCCGAGGTCGGCGCTGTACTGGGTGTGCGTGAAGCCCCAGCCGATGTCGGCGGAGCGGCTGCCGGAGTGCTGGGAGCCGCCCTTGGGGTCGTCCCACCGCCAGCCGCCGACGCGCACGGTGACCAGTACGGCCAGCGCGACGGCGGCGGCGGTGAGCAGCACGGCGACCCGCCACCACCGCTGCCGGGGCAGTGCCGCCCGAATTCCACCGTGACGTCCCATCACGGCCAGGGTAACCGGGCGCACATCGCCACCGTGGCGTCTTCGCCGCAGCGGCTCCGTCACGGCCGGTTCGTTACAGGGGGTCTCCGTAGACGGCCCGCAGGGCCTCCTCGGCGGCGGCGAGGGCGGCGGCCCGGTCCAGGCCGAGGCGCTGGGCGCGCTGGGCGTAGGCGCGGGCGGAGGCGGCGGCCTCGCGGGCGGCGGTGTCGCCGGGGGCGGCGATGAAGGTGCCGTTGCGGCCGCGGGTCTCGATCACGCCGTCGGCCTCCAGGGCGCGGTACGCCTTGGCCACGGTGTTGGCGGCGAGCCCGAGTTCCTCGGCGAAGCCGCGGACGGTGGGCAGCTTGTAGCCGGCGGGGAGGGCGCCGGATCGGGCCTGGTCGGCGATGCGGGCGCGGATCTGCTCGTAGGGGGGTTCGGCCGCGTCCGGGTCGACGGTCATCTGCAAGGCCACGGTGGGAACTCCTGGCTGGGGGTGTGGGCCGTGTTGTGCCACCCATTGTGCGCCAGGAGGTCCCCCCGCCCGGGTAGCCGCCCCTAGAGTTCGAGTGTCGTGTTGGAGGTCGCGAGCCAGGTGTTGAGGTTCAGCACCGTCTCGGTGCCGCTGCGGAAGGATTCGCCGGCGTCCTCGGCGAGGGCCCGGGCGACGGCCGTGGTGTCGAGCAGGGGCCGTACGGGCGCGCCGGGGTCGGCGAGCACGCGCCGGAGTCCGGCGCGCAGGGCGTCGGCGTAGCGCGGGTCCTGGGTGCTCGGGTAAGGGCTCTTGACGCGGTCGGCGACGGCGGCGGGCAGCAGGTCGCGGGTGGCGGCCCGCAGCAGGGACTTCTCGCGGCCGTCGAAGGTCTTCATCGCCCAGGGGGTGTTGAAGACGTATTCGACGAGCCGGTGGTCGCAGAACGGCACCCGCACCTCCAGGCCGACGGCCATGCTGACCCGGTCCTTGCGGTCCAGCAGCAGTTGCACGAACCGTGTCAGGTGGAGGAAGCCCACTTCGCGCATGCGCCGCTGGAGGCCCGTCTCACCGGCCAGGCGCGGGACTTCGGCGAGGGCCTCGCGGTAGCGGGCGTCCTGGTATCCGGGGAGGTCGAGCTTGCCGAGAACGCCCTGGTCGAGCAGGGCGACGCTGCTGCCGCCGCGCTCGCCGGCGAAGCGGTCGGCGATGCCGGCCGCGATCCAGGGGAAGGTGTCGGCGTGCACGTGCTCGGGGGTGTGGAACCACTGGTAGCCGCCGAAGACCTCGTCGGCGGACTCCCCGGAGAGGGCGACGGTGGACTGTTCGCGGATGGCCCTGAACAGCAGGTAGAGCGAGACGTCGCCGTCGCCGAAGCCCATGGGCAGATCGCGGGCGGTGAGCACGGCGTCGCGGTGGGCCTGCTCCGTGAGGGCGGCCGTGTCGAGCACGATGTCGGTGTGGTCGGCGCCCACGTGCTCGGCGAGGGCGTGCGCGTAGGGGGAGTCGGGGGTGGGGCGCATGGCCTCGGGCCGGAAGTTCTCGGTGCGTCCGGTGAAGTCCACGGAGAACGAGCGCACGGGGCCGCGGCCCGCGTCGGCCAGCCCCTGGGCGGCGAGGGCGGTGATGGCGGAGGAGTCCAGTCCGCCGGAGAGGAGGGTGCACAGCGACACGTCGGCGACGAGCTGACGGGTGACGGTGTCGTCGAGCAGTTCACGGACGCGCCGCACGGTCGTGGGCAGGTCGTCGGTGTGCTCGCGGGCCTCCAGGCCCCAGTAGCGGCGGACGGTCGTGCCGCGGCGGCCGATCCGGGCGAGGTGTCCGGGCCGCAGTTCGTGCATGCCCCGGTAGACGGCGTGGCCCGGCGTCCTGGTGTACGCGATGAGCTCGGCGAGGCCCTCGGCGTCGACGGCGGGACGCACCGCCGGGTGGGCGAGGATCGCCTTGGGTTCGGAGCCGAAGAGCACGCCGTCGGCGGTGGGGTGGTAGTACAGCGGCTTGATGCCCATGCGGTCGCGGACGAGCAGGAGTTCCTCCTCGCGCGCGTCCCACAGGCCGAAGGCGTACATGCCGTTGAGGCGCTCGGTGAAGGCGTCGCCCCAGGCGAGGTAGGCGTGGAGCACGACCTCGGTGTCGCTGCCGGTGCGGAAGACGTGGCCGCGCGCCTGGAGTTCGGCGCGCAGCTCGCGGTAGTTGTAGACCTCGCCGCTGTAGGTGAGCGCGAGCAGCGTGCGGCCGTCGCGCTCGAGGAGCATGGGCTGCTTCCCGCCCTCGATGTCGATGATGGCCAGCCGGCGGTGGCCGAGTGCCGCGTGGCCGTCCAGCCAGACGCCGGACGCGTCCGGACCCCGGCAGGCCATGGTCCGCGTCATCGCGTCGATCGTGCCCCGCTCGGCGGTCAGATCCCGTTCGTAGCCGATCCATCCGGTGATTCCGCACATGGTTCGCGGTGTCCCCTTTCGGTGGGCCACCCCGGCGACAGGGCCGGGGACCTGCGGCGGCGACGCTACGCCCATGTAGTTGTACACACCACCGACCCCTGCGGAAAACCCGTTGAAACCGGCCAGAGGAGGTCCTTGGCGTGCGCGCCATGACACCGATCGTCCGCGCCTTCCGGCCCTCCGACGCGGAGGCCGCCGCCGAAGTCCGTTCCGCGGCCCTGCCGTTCCTCGTCACCACCCCCGCGATGCCGGCCCGGCGTGCGGAACGGGAGCCCGCCGAGCGCCGCTACCGGGCGCTGGTCGCCGAGCTCGACGGGCAGGTCGTCGGACTGGTGGAGGCCGGGCTGCTCATCGAGACCGCCGAGCCCGACGCGGCCTTCGCCCATCTGTACGTCCACCCGGGCGCCACCGGCCGCGGCGCGGGCTCCGCGCTGGCCACGGCGGCGGAGGGGCATCTGTCCGAGGCCGGGGCCGGCTCGGTCTACACCTGGGTGTACGACGACGGCCGCTCTCCCGCCTGGGCCGAGCGCCGCGGCTACCGGCGACGGCGCATGGCGCGTTTTCTGCGCCTGGACCTCGCCGGCACGCCGCTCCCGGCGGAGACCGCACCGCCCGCCGGCATCACCCTGCGGACCGCCGCCGGCTTCGCGGCGGACCCGCGCCCCCTCTACGAGCTGGACATGGAGACCACCGCCGACGAGCCGGGCGACGTCACGCCCGACGCCATGCCGTACGCGGCGTGGCTCACGGCCAACTGGGAGCGGCCCTCGCTCGACCGCGACCTGTCGGTCGTCGCCGTGGACGCCGCCGGAGTCCCGGTCGCGTTCACCGTCGCCGACACCGACGGGCGCACCCGCTACATGACGACCATGACCGGCACCGCCCGCTCGCACCGGGGGCGCGGCCTGGCCAAGCTGGTCAAGAACCGCTCCCTCCGGCTGGCCCGCGAGGCCGGCTACCGGGAGGCGTTCACGGGCAACGACGCGGAGAACGGGCCGATGCCGGCGGTCAACCGGTGGTTCGGCTACGAACCGGCGGGCGGGGAGTGGCGGTACGTCCGGGAGCTCCGCCTCTGACGCGGTCGAGGAAGTGGAACGCCGGCGGCGGGTGCATCAGGAACGCGTGGTGCGAGATGTTCCACGCGTACGCCCCCGCCATCGCGAACGCCACCCGGTCCCCCACCCGCAGCTCCCCGGCCCGCACCCGCCGGGCGAGGACGTCCTTCGGCGTGCACAGCTGCCCGCACAGGGTGACCGGCTCGTCGCGCACCACCGGGCGTGCCCAGGGGTGCTCCCAGTCGTCCACCGGCAGCACGGCGAACGGCTGGTCGTGTCCTTTCGCGGCCGGCGTGCGCAGATGGTGCGTCCCGCCGCGCAGGACGGCGAACGCCTCGCCGTGGCTGTGCTTGAGGTCCAGGACCTCGGTGACGTACCAGCCGCAGTACGCGGTGAGCGCGCGGCCGGGTTCGACGCGCAGGGTCAGGCCGGGGTGGCGGGCGAGCAGTCCGCCCAGGCCCGTGCCGTACGCCCGCCAGTCGAAGCGGGCGTGCGGCCGGGCGTAGTCGACGGCCATGCCCCCGCCGACGTTCACCTCGGTGAGAGCGGGGTCGAGGCCGCGGGCCCAGTCGGTGACGCGCCCCGCGACGGCCAGCTGTGCCTCGGGGCCGAGGCCGCTGGCGAGGTGGGCGTGGATGCCGCGCAGCCGCAGCCGGCTCGCCCGCAGCAGGGGCAGGCAGTCCCGGACACCGCCCGGGTCGAGCCCGAAGGGGCTGGGCCGCCCGCCCATGGCCAGGGCCGCGCCGCCCAGTTCGCCGGCGGCGACGGGAAGGTTGACGCGCAGCAGCACGTCCACGGGGCGTTCGGCGAGCTCCGCGAGCAGCCGCAGTTCCCGTTCGCTCTCCACGTGGAGGCGCTCGGTGCCGAGCTGGAGGGCGAGCCGCAGCTCCTCGGCCGTCTTGCCCGGGCCGCCGAGGGCGAGGGGGCGGTCGGGCACGGCCGCGCGGACGTGGGCGAGTTCGCCGCCCGAGGAGACCTCGTAGCCGGTGACGTGCGGGGCGAGGGTCCGGAGGATCTCGGGAGCGGGGTTGGCCTTGGCCGCGTAGTACAGCTCGACGCCGTCCGGCAGGGCGGCCCGGACGGCGCGGGCGTGCTCGTCGAGGGCGGCGAGGTCGTAGACGTAGGCGGGCAGGCCGGCGCCGGCGAGCCCGTGGGCGTGGGCGGCGACGCGGGGGGTGATCACCGGGCGGCTCCCGCGGACAGGGCGGACAGCACGTCCGTCGCGAGGGGCGAGCCGATGCGGACGTAGCCGGCGTCGCGGTCGGGCAGCCGTTGCCAGCGGGTGAGGAGGTTGGCCTTGGCGGGCAGCGGCACGCCGGCGACGAGGGCGCGCAGCGGGGGCGGGTCGCCGTGGGCGGCGGCACGGGCGGCGAGCACGTCCCTGACGGCGGACCAGAGCGCGGGTTCCAGGTGGGGGTGGCGGTCGGCGAGGGCGGCGAGCATCTCGGCGAGGTGGTTGACGAGCAGGCAGTAGACGACGCGGTCCCAGCCGCGTTCCCGGTCGTACGTCACGGACCGGGCCACGGCCGGGTCGAGGGCCGCGAGGGCGGCGGCGTGGTGGTCGGGCAGGAGCTTGGCGCCCTCCAGGTCGCGGAGGAGGACCTGGCGGGGGAAGCCCTCGTCGTCGACGCCGACGACGACGTTCTGGAGGTGGGGTTCGAGGACGACGCCGTGGTCGAAGTAGGCGGCGAGCACGGGCGGTACGAGCAGGGCGAGGTAGGTGTGCCACCAGGCGAGCGCCTCGCTCTCGCCGCGCCCGCCGAGCAGCCGGGCGAGCTGGGCGTCGCCGGTGGGGTACTCGTCGGCGACGGCGGCGGCGAGCAGGCCGGTCAGTCCGCGGCCGAGCCGGGCGCCGAGGCCCTCGCGGACGATGACGCCGAAACCCTCGGCCAGGTCGCGGCCGCCGAGGCCGAGGGTGCGGTAGCCGGGTTCGCGCAGCAGTTCCACGCCGGGGAACCGGGCGGCGAGGCCGGCGGCGACGGGCTCCAGCAGCCGGGTCAGGGCGACCGCGCCGGTCAGCTCGTACTCGGCGTTCTTGCGCAGGCAGTTGGTGATCCGCACGTTGAGGCTGAACTTCAGGAAGTCCCGGCCGTCGTAGAGGGTGCGCACGGAGGCGGTGGGCGCGAAGGCGGTGCCGCGCGGGCCCAGGTCGATGACGTCGCGGCGGGCGAGGGCCGCGCGCAGGGCGGGGTGGTCGCGCAGCATGGCGTACTGCCAGGGGTGGGCGGGCAGCAGCACGTATCCCTCGGGCACCTCCCCCTGCCGGTCGAGGGCGGCGAGGGCGCCGGGGGCCGTGCTCTCCTGCCGTATGTGCTCGCGCCGGACGGCCAGGTGGCGCAGGGGGAAGCGGGTGCGGGCCTCGGGGGCGTAGCGGCGCCAGTCCGCGGGGGTGCCGGTGCGCGCCTTGGGGGTGGGGTGGAAGCGGTGGCCGAGGAGCAGCGACTGTTCGGAGGCCACGTAGGGGTCGGCCGCCGGGCCGGGGCCGGCGGTGGCGGCGAGGGCGGCGGTCACGCCGGCGTGGCTGGCGGCCACCTGGGCGAGGAACTCGTCGTTGCGGACGCCGGTGCGCAGTTCCAGCTCACGGTGGATGTGTTCGGCGAGGTCGCGCCAGGGCAGTTCGCGCCAGGCCCCGTCGTGCTCGGCGGTGACGGGCCCGGTGAAGCGGTGGGCGCCGATGAGGGAAGTACGGCGCAACCGGACGCGCAGCAGCGCGCCGCAGCGGGGCAGGCGCAGCAGCAGGTGGCCATGGCTGACGGCGGTCCGGTGCTCGGGGCCGGAGATCTCGCGGAGCAGGCAGTTGAGGAGCGTGTGGGCGACGGCGTGGTCGGCGGTGACGGTGCCGGCGACGGCGGAGTGGGCGGTGGAGTGGGCGGTGGTGGGGGCGGTCGGTGGGCCGGAGGACATGTCGGCGGCTCCTGGCGAGGAGGGTGGGCATGCGGGGACCCGCAGGCGCGGTGCGTGTCCGCGCGTCGGGCGGAGCGGTCATCGCGGGGCGGCGCGGAGGTAGTTGGGCCCGTCCACGTAGTGCTTGTTGATGTCGGTGGCTCCCGAGCGCTGCTTGGTGAGGAGGGTGCCGGCGGTGACCATCGCCTTGACGGGCAGCCGTCCCGCGTCGAGGACGCGGGTGCGCAGGGCGGCGGCGGGGCCCGGGGGGAGGCGGTCGATCGCCTCGGCGAGGTGGCCGCGCAGCCGGGTCAGGTGGGCGTCCGGGCTGCCGTGGCCGAGGCGGGCCAGTTCGAAGGCGAGGGCGCCGGCGCAGAGGTGGAGGGTGATGGTCGCGAAGACGTCCGCGACCGGGCCGTCACCGGCGACGAGTATGCGGCGGTCGGTGAAGCCGAGCAGGCCGGCGGCCTCGCCGCCGAGCCGGGAGGTGAGGCGGGCGGAGTGGACGCGGGGGCCGTCGTTGTCCTTCAGCAGCAGCCGCAGCCGGGTGCGGCCGCCGGGGGCGGTGTCGAGGACGACGGCGGTGTTCTGCTGGTGGGCCTCCAGGGCGATGCCGTAGCCGAAGAGGGTGGTGTGCCAGTCGAGCAGCAGCCGCAGGTAGGCGTCGAGGAAGGCGGTCAGCGAGCCGCCGTAGTAGTGCTCGGCGAGCGCCTGGGCGACGAGGCGGCCGTCGGGGGCGGGGGCGAGCAGGGCGGCGACGGGCACGACGTGGGCGTCGTGGAGGCCGCCGGGGTGGCGGCGCACGAGGGCGGCGAGGAGTTCGTGGCCGGTGCTCAGGTGGGTGCGCTCGTCGGCGAGCAGGACGCGGCCGGCGAAGCGCGGCTCGCGGGCGATGATCTCCTCGAGGAGGCGCTGCCCGGTCTCGCCGTCGTGGAACGTGCCGGGTTTGATGGTGCGCCGGTTGAGGCGGCCCAGGGTGGCGGTGGGAAGCGGGAGTTTGAGGTGGGTGCCGGGCTCGTCGGCGACGGCGACGGTCCGGGTGGACAGGGTGGGGATCACCTCCAGCCACGGCTTCTCGGCCGGGTGGGCGTCACCGTGCGGGGCGGTGGCGCGCAGGGCCTCGGCGAGGGGGCCGGCGGCGGTGAGGGGGTGAACGGGCAGGGCGAGGTGGGTGGTGTCGAGGCCGGCCAGGCCGAGGGCGGCGGGCGTGGGCCACCAGTGCGGCAGTGCGGCCGGGTCGCCCTGCACCCTCTCGCGTGGCAGTGCGATCCAGCGCAGCGGGAAGGAGGGGTGGAATTCGGGTGCGTGGGCGAGGAGTTCACGTGGGCCGAGGCCGGCTCTGGCGTGTCCGGTGGGGTGGACGGGGTGGTCCCGGAAGGCGGCGAGGGTGTCGAGGGCGAGGGCGCCGCGCGGCCCCCTCCAGCCGGTGACGGCGGGCCCGTAGGCGGCGGTCAGGCGCCGGAGGACCTCGGGGGCCGCCCGGTGGTGGAGCCGGGCGGCGGTCAGGGCCTCGCGGCACTCGGCGGTGAAGGCGTCGAAGCCGGGCCGGTCCTCGGCGGGCACGGCGCCGCGCAGCCGGTCGAGGACCGGGCCGAGGCCGGTGACGAGGGTGCCGTCGGCGGTCTCCAGCAGGGGTTCGCGGGCCTGGATCTCGCACAGGAAGCCGTCGGGGCCGACGGGCAGCAGGAGCGTCTCCCCCGTGGCCCGGAGCCGGAGCCAGTCGCCGTCGGGCCGGTGCTCGGTACGGGCGGTGCCGCGCAGCCCGTAGGCGTCCTCGCGCAGGAGGGCGGACAGGACGCGCCGCAGGAGTCCGTTCTCCGCCGGGTCGGTGACGGTCCTGCTCGTGGCCCTGGTCATCAGACGATCTCCCATCTCCGGGAAGCCAGGAACTCGGCGACGGCGCGGTCGATCCGGTCCTCGTCGGTACCGGTCGCCCGCAGGACGCCCAGGTAGTCGCGGTTCGTGCGGTGAAGCGGGTGTTCCTCGCCGAGCGCGCGCAGCGGCCGGTAGACCAGCCGTACGCCGTCGTGCTCGGTGTCGCTCGCGCCGGGCGCGGCCGTGAGGGTGCCCCCGCGCCCGGCGCACACGTACTCGATACGTACCCGTCCGTCGGCGCGCGCACCGAGGTCGGCGGGCAGTGGCTCGCCGAGGTGGACGCGGAGGATGTGTTCGAAGAGCGGGATGTTCAGGGTTTCGGCCAGCGCGATGTCGCAACGGTCGCCGATGGACCGGTAGTTGACCTCGACGAGGCGGGCGCGGTCGCCCTGGGCGATGTACTCGGTGTGGCAGGCGCCGAAGCCGACGCCGAGGGCGCCCAGCAGGGCGGTGATCTGCTCGGCGTGCGGCTGCGGCGGGGCGGGCAGCAGGCGCATCCGTTCCTCGACGAAGTGGGGCGGCGGGGAGAGTTCGGTGCGGAAGGCGGCCAGGGCGTGCAGGGTGGTGCCGTCACCGAGGGTCTCCAGGGTGTGCAGCTCTCCTTCGAGGTACTCCTCGACGACGAGCGCGGCGCCCGGGCGCCGGGCCCGGATCTCGCGGCAGCGCTCGGCGAGTTCGGCGGCGTCGCGGACCAGGACGACGTCCTCGCTGGCCACGCCCTCGCGCGGTTTGACGACGCACGGGAAGGGCGGGCCCTCCTCCAGGAGGGCGGCCGGGTCGTCGTCCGGGCCGAGCTCGGCGGACCGGACGTCGTCCAGTCCCCGTTCGGCGAGGACGCGGCGCAGCTGGGCCTTGTTCTTGGTGTGCAGGGCGGCGCGCCAGTCCTTGCCGGGCAGGCCGAAGTAGCCGGCGGCCAGGGCGGCCTGAATCTGGAGGTGGTCACTGTTGGTGAAGACGGCGCCGGGCCGGCCCAGGGCGGACATCCGGCCTATCACCTCGCGGACGTCGCGGACGTCGCAGGGGACGACGGCGAGTTCGGGCAGGGTGCCGCCGTCGGCGACGGAGCGTTCGTACGCGCGGCGGTGCCGCTCCGGCCGGTCGGTCAGCAGGGTGACCGCAAGACCGAGCCGGGCGGCGGCGGGCAGGAAGCCCTCGGTGACGGAGTCGGTGGGGTTGAGCGCGAGAAGATGCAGCCGCACGGGTGCCCCTTTCATGGGGATGCGTGGGGTGCAGACAGCAGGTCAGGCAACCCTGACTTTGCCAGTTTCGCCGCGCGGGGCGGTCACCGCGCAAGCCCCGTGCGCCGGTAGCGCGCGCGTCGCGCCGCGAGCCGTTCCGCCTGCTCACGCCCCCTCAGGGCGCCGAGCTCGGCCCCGAGCACGGGCCCGAGGTCCGGCAGCGGGTCCTCCTCCACGACGCGGTCCACGATGCCGTTCGCCAGCAGGTCGGCGGAGCGTACGCCCTGGCGTTCGGCCACCTCGTACGCCCGCTCCGTCGTGCGGTGGAGGATCGCGGACGCGCCCTCCGGGGGCAGCGGGGACAGCCAGGCGTGCCGGGCCGCGATCACGCGGTCGGCGGGGAGCAGCGCGAGCGCGGCTCCGCCGGCGCCCTGGCCGAGCAGCAGGCACAGGGTCGGCGCGGGCAGCGTCACCAGGTCCGCGAGACAGCGCGCGATCTCCCCGGCCAGTCCGCCTTCCTCGGCCTCCCGCGAGAGCGCGGCCCCGGCCGTGTCGACCACGGTGAGCAGCGGCAGGTCCAGCTCGGCGGCGATCCGCATCCCGCGCCGGGCGACCCGCAGCCCGGCGGGCCCGAGCGACCGGCCGCGCCGGTCGTGCCCCAGCACGACACAGGGCTCGCCGCCGACGCGCGCGAGCGCGAGCAGCAGCGCGGGGTCGCGCTCACCGGCACCGGTGCCGCTGAGGGGGGTGACGTCGATGGCGACGGCGTCCAGCAGTTCGCGGACTCCGGGGCGCGCGGGGGCGCGCGACAGCCGGATCGATTCGGCAGCGGAGGGCGGGGGCCGATGCGCTGGGGTGCGGGCCGGTGGGGACGACTGCCCACCACCGGCGGAGTCCGCGCACAGCACCGACAGCGCGCGCCCCGCGACATCCGCCAGGCCCGCCGCCGGCAGCACCGCGTCGACCAGGCCGTTCGCCAGCAGGTTCTCCGCCACCTGGACGCCCGGCGGGAACTCCTCGCCGTAGAGGGCCTCGTGGACGCGCGGGCCCAGGAAGCCGATGAGCGCGCCCGGTTCGGCGGCGGTGAGGTGCCCGAGGGAACCCCAGGACGCGAGGACGCCGCCCGTCGTGGGGTGCCGCAGATACACGAGGTAGGGCAGGCCGGCCGCCTTGTGGTCGGCGATCGCCGCGGTGACCTTGACCATCTGCAGGAAGGCGACCGTGCCCTCCTGCATCCGGGTCCCGCCCGAGGCCGGGGCGGCGAGCAGCGGCAGCCGCTCGGCCGTCGCCCGCTCCACGGCCCGTACCAGCCGCTCCCCCGCCGCGACCCCGATCGAGCCGGCCAGGAAGCGGAACTCGCAGGCGACGACGGCGACCCTGCGCCCGTGCAGCCGGCCCTCGCCCGTGACGACGGACTCGTCCAGCCCGGTGCGCTCGCGCGCGGCCAGCAGATCCGCGCGGTAGTCGGCGTCGTCCGTGGTGATCTCCACCGGCTCGTCCCAGCCCTGCCAGCTGCCGGGGTCGACGACGGTGGCGATGAGGTCGCGGGCGGGCGCCCGGGGGCCGCTGTCGGTCATGAGTTCTACCCTGCCACGGCGGTGCCCCGGTCGTCGTGACCCCGGCCGAGCAGTTCGGCCAGGCCGCCCGCGCGGGCGAGCTCCTCCAGCTCGTCCAGCGCCCGGACCGCCCGGCCTGCCGCGTCCGGGTCGCGCTCGGCGAGGCCGCTCTCGGCGAACTCGTCCTCGTCCAGGCGGAGTACGGTGGCCCGGTCGGCCGAGACCCACAGGTCCAGGTCGAGGTCCTCGACGAGGAGCGTGCCGTCCTCGTCGACGCGGGCGGGCCGGGTGACGTCGCAGTACCAGCCCTTGAGCGCGCCGGCCGGGCCCCGCACCTCCTTGACGGCGTACCAGCGGTCGCGCCAGTAGTGCTCGGTGAACACGTCGCCCGGCTCGAACCGCACGAACCCGAAGTCCCGGGCCCCCTCCCCCGCCCAGGGGGCCCGCACCACGACCCGTGTGCCGTCGTCGGACAGGACGCGGGCCGGGTACGACACCTTGGTGCGGCCCCTCTTGGTGAGCCGCACCGTCATCTCGTTGATCGTCATGGGTGCAGGCTCCCCGAGAGCCCGGGGGCATGGCCAGCGGTTTTCGTGCGTCAGCCGAGCACCGCCGTCGCGCACGTGGTGGGTGTCGCGTGCGCCGGGTCGAGCACATTGGCCGTCTCGTGGAAGACCAGCCGGTCGAGCGTGGCGATCGCGACGTGCTCGGAGAGGTCGAGCGGGCAGAGGTCCTGGAGCAGGACGTTGCGTACGTTGGGGCCGCTCAGGAAGCCGGTGGTGTACGGGGTGGCGACCTCGTCGTACTTGGTGGCGATCACCGTGTAACGGACGCCGGGCACGGTGTCGCCGCCCGCGTTGAGCCGTCGGAGGAAGTCGGAGCCGGCGGCCTGGTCGGTCAGACCGGGCGCGGTGCCCTGGATCGCGTCGCGCGCGCCGGGCACGACGTCCAGGAGCTTGGTCAGACCCGACAGGGTCGTGCCGTGGTTGGTGGGGGCGAAGGCGGTGAGGGAGTTCACCTTGGCGGCTCCGCCGAGGAACTTCAGGTACTGACGGGGCATCAGGCCGCCCTGGGAGTGGCCGACCAGGTCGACCTTGGCGGCGCCGGTGGTGCCGAGCACCTTGTCGACGAAGGCGGAGAGCTGTTCGGCCGACTTCGCGACGGGTCCGAGGCCGTGGAAGAGTGGCACGCCGGGCAGTTGCCCGTAGTCGAGGGAGAAGACGCAGTAGCCGCGCGCGACCAGGTAGGGCGCCAGGCCCAGCCAGTTGTCGACGGAGTTGCCGAGCGTGCCGTGCACGAGGACGACGGGGCGGGGGTGGGCGGCGGACGGCTTGCAGGAGTAGTTGTTCCAGCCGCTGGAGACGGCCGAGGAGGCGACGGCGGAGGCGGGGGCCGAGGAGGCGGAGGCCGTGGTGGTGGCAGCGGCGGCCGCCGGGGCCGCGGCGATCGCGGTGGCCAGCGCTAAGGCGGGCAGCAGCGCGCGGAGGGAGCGGCGTCTCCAGGGCAGCTTCATGCTGGACTCCTTGCAAATGGGGGGCTTTTGTTACGCGCAGATTGCGCCGAGGTTGCGTAACTTACGTGCGAGTAGGTTGAGGCTGCGCGTTGACGCTCGTCAAGGAGTCCAGCGAATATTCGTTCAGGTCAGGCTGCGTTCGGACCGGTCCGCGGGTCCGTCCGGGGGTCCGAGCGGAGCGTGGAGGCGGGGCCGACGGCCGCCATGCCGAAGCGGGCGCGGGCCCGGTCGACGGCCTCCTCCACCCGGCGCGCCTTGTCGTCCTCGGGGTCGAACGTCAGCTGGTGGGCGGCGTTCCGCGCGTCCCCGAGCCCCTCCGCGCGCAGCGCCAGGGCCCGTACGCGGGCCCGTTGCAGGGCGAGCGCACCGTGCAGCGCGTAGGCGGCGGCGACCAGGTCCGGGGTGTGCGCGGTCGGCTCCGGGAAGGCGCGGGAGCGCGTGGTCGAGGACCCGTCGGCGTACCGGACGGTGAGCTTCAGCCCGCGCGCGACCTGGCCGCCTTCCCGCATCCGGGCCCCCAGTTCGTCCGCGAGCGTGACCAGCGCGCGGCGCCGGTAGTCGGGGTCCAGCTCGTCGTACGGGAAGCGGTGTTCGGCCGCGATCGAGCGGGCGCGCTCGTCCGGGGCGACGGGCGTCGGGTCGATACCCCGCGCCCGCTCGTGGATCCGCCGCCCGGCGGCGGCCCCGAGGATGCGCTGCAGCGCGGACAGCGGCGCGTCGGCGACCCGGCCGACGCTGTCCAGCCCGTACGAGCACAGCGTACGGGCGGTCGCGGGCCCCACCCCGTCGAGCGCGGCGACGGGCTTGCGCGCGAGGAACGCGGCCACGTGCTCCGGCGACCCGGTGAGCGTGCGCACGGCGCCGGGCGCGCCGTCCCGCGCGACCATCCGCGCGAGCATCGGGTTCGCCGCGACGCCGACCGTGCAGTCGACGCCGTACCGGGCCAGCGCCCGTACCCGCACGAGCGCCCCGAGCTCCTCGGGCCCGTGCCCGAAGTACCGCACGGCACCGCGCACGTCCATGAGCGCGGCGTCGGGCGGCAGCGCCTGCACGGCGGGCGTGATCTCGGCGAGCAGGGCCAGCAGGCCGTCGTAGGTGTCCTCGGCGGTGGAGTGGAAGTGCACGTAGAGCACGTGCGGGGTGCCCGGCGGCGGCACGAGGGCAAGCACGGGGCGCCGCACGCCTCCGGCGGCGGCGCGTGCGGCTTGCCGGACGGTTCCGGCCGCCAGGCCGGAGGACGGTACCGCCACAAGCCGTCGGACGCCCCTGACCTTTCCGGGGGCTCCGCCCCCGAACCCCCGGTCCGCAAACGCCGGACGGGCCGAGTTCGCGGCCCGCACCACCGCGCTCACCCCGCGCTCCCCGGACTCGCGTGCCACAGCTTCCGCCCCGTGGCCGCCCCCTCGCCCGCCGGCTGGAGGTCGGCCCACGGGTGCATCTCGTAGCCGGTCGGGTGCTGGATCCGACGGTCCGTATCCCCGGAGGGGCCCGCCGGGGCCGGCGAGGCCAGGAGTTCGGCGACGGCCCCCAGCCCCCGCTCCACCCGCACCCGCTGCAACGCCGCGAGATCCCATGCCGCGGCCCCCACCACGCTGACGCTCCGCGGCCCCCGCCGCTGCACGACGCCGCGCACCAGCAGCAGCCACGAGTGGAAGACCGTGTGCGCGCACGCCGCGTGGGAGTCGTCGAAGAAGGCGCAGTCGACCAGGCCCGTGCCGTCGTCGAGGGTGGTGAAGATGACGCGGCGGCCCGAGCGGACCGGCGGGGTCTGGGTGGCGGCCTTGGCGCCGGCGACCAGGACGGTCTCGCCGTGCCGGGCGTCGGCCAGCCGGCGGGCGGGGAGGGCGCCGAGTTCCTCCAGGAAGGCCCGGTGGCCGGCCATGAGATGGCGGGAGGTGTCCATGCCGAGGACGTTCAGCTCCGCGCCGAGGCGCTCCTCCGCGTCCAGGTCGGGCAGCCCGACCGGCTCGGCACGGGCGCTGTCGATCAGCGTGGGCTGGGCGGCGAGCCCCTCGCGCGGCTGCCGGTGCAGTTCGGCGATGTGCAGCAGCAGGTCGCGGCGGTTGGTGCCGAACGCGTCCAGCGCGCCGACCCGGGCGAGCCGTTCGGCGACGGGGCGGCCGGGGCGGGCGCGCCGCCACAGGTCCTGGAGCGAGGTGTAGGGGCGGCCGGCCACGATCCGCCGGGTCTCGGCCTCGCTGATGCCGTGCACCTCGGAAAGAGCCAGTCTGATACCGAATTCACCAGACACCAGTTCGATCTGATAGGCCGCTTCGGAGCGGTTCACGTCGAGCGGCAGGATCGGCACCCCGCGCCGCCGCGCGTCGGCGAGCAGCAGCCGCTTGGGGTACATGCCCGGGTCGTGGGTGAGCAGCCCGGCGTAGAAGGCGGCCGGGTGGTGGGCCTTGAGCCAGGCCGACTGGTAGGTCGGCACGGCGAACGCGACGGCGTGCGCCTTGCAGAAGCCGTACGAGCCGAACGCCTCGACGATCTCCCAGGTGCGGCGGACGACGTCCGGGGCGTAGCCGCGCTCGCGCGCCCGGTCGGCGAACCAGGTGCGGACGCGGCCGAGGAGATCGGGGTTGGACAGGGCGCGCCGGGTCTCGTCGGCGAAGCCCCGGTCGCAGCCGGTCATGATGCGCAGGATCTCGATGATCTGCTCGTGGAAGACGACCACGCCGTACGTCTCGCGCAGCGTCTCGGCCAGGTCGGGGTGCGGGAGGCGGACCGGGGCGCGGCCGTGCCGGGCCTCGATGAAGGGGCGGACCATGTCGGCGGCGACCGGGCCCGGCCGGAAGAGGGAGATGTCGACCACGAGGTCGTGGAAGTCGGCGGGCTGGAGCCGTCCGACGAGGTCGCGCTGGCCGGGGGACTCGATCTGGAAGCAGCCGAGCGTCTCGGTGGAGCGGATCAGCTCGTACGTGCGCCGGTCGCCCGGCGGAACGTGCGCGGGGTCGTCGAGGTCGAGGTGGCGCCCGGTGGCCCGTTCGATCTCGGCCACGGCGTGCGCCATGGCGGACTGCATGCGTACGCCGAGCACGTCGAGCTTGAGCAGGCCGAGCTCCTCGACGTCGTCCTTGTCGAACTGCGACATCGCGAAGCCCTCGCCGCTGGTCGGCACGACGGGCGTGCGGGCGCGCAGGGAGGCGTCCGAGAGCAGCACCCCGCAGGGGTGCATGGCGATGCCGCGCGGCAGTCCGTCGAGCGCCTCGACGAGCTCCCACAGCCGGCCGTGCTCCTCGGCCGCCACGCCGCGCAGTTCGGGCAGTTCAGCGAGGGCCGCGCGGGCGTCGCGGGCCCGGATGTGCGGGAAGGCCTTGGCGAGCCGGTCCACCTCGGCCGGTTCCATGCCGAGGGCGGCGCCCACGTCGCGCACGGCGTGCCGGACCCGGTAGGTCTCGGGCATGGAGACGGTGGCGACGCGCTCCTCACCGAAGCGGTCGAAGATCGCGCGGTAGACCTCCAGGCGGCGGGCGGACTCGACGTCGATGTCGATGTCGGGCAGTGCGGCCCGCTGCCGGGACAGGAAGCGTTCCATCAGCAGGCCGTGCGCGACGGGGTCGGCGTGGGCGATGCCGAGGAGGTGGTTGACGAGCGAGCCCGCGCCGGAGCCGCGGGCGGTGACGCGGATGCCGAGGGCGCGGGTGTCGTCGACGACCCGGGCGACGGTGAGGAAGTACGAGGGGAAGCCGCGCGCCTCGATGATGCGCAGTTCCTCCTCCAGCCGGTCCCAGTAGCGGCGGTCGCGGTCGTAGCCGCGCAGCACCATGGCGGCTGCGCAGCGGGAGCGCAGCACGCGGGCGGCGGTGCGGTGCCCGGCGCCGACCAGACGGGGCTCGGGGAAGTGGACGGAGCCCAGGCCCAGGTCGTCCTCGGGGTCGACGAGGCACTCGGCGGCGGTCTCCTCGGTCGAGGCGAGCAGCCGGTGCGCGTCGGAGCGGCGGAATCCGGCGGCCTCGGCGACGCGTTCGGCGACGGCGGCCATGGCGGCCGGGTCCTTGAGCCAGCGCTCGCCGCCGTCGCGCCGCTCGGGGTTGCGGGGGTCGATGGGGACGAGGCGGCGGGCCGCGTCCAGCACGTCGGCGACGATCCCCTGGCCGGGGTCGGCGTAGCGCGCGGCGTTGGTCAGGACGGGGCGTACGCCCTGTTCGACGGCGAAGCCGAGGGTGCGGGCGGCGAGCCGCAGGGAGCCGGGGCCGGTGCCCTCGCGCCCGTACCAGGCGGCCTCCAGCCGCAGGGTGTCACCGAACAGTTCGCGCCAGGGCGCGAGGAGCCTGGCGGCCCGGTCGGGGCGGCCGGCGGTGAGTGCGCGGCCGGGTTCGGAGTCGGGGCCGAGCAGGACGGTCAGGGGCGCGCGGAGGCCGGCGGCGGCGTCGGCCAGGTCCTGCCTGCTCAGCTCGGGGCGCTCGGCGCCTCCGGCGTGGGCGGCGGAGACCAGTCCGCACAGCGCGGCCCAGCCGGGGGCGCCGTCGCGGGCGA
>NZ_JBFAPH010000035.1:0-29720 GCF_040675635.1 Streptomyces sp. NPDC049577 | reverse complement strand
ACCGGGTGCTGCCACTGTGGGGAGTGGCCGCCGTGGGGGCGGTTCGGGGGCGGGGGCTCAGGCCGCGACCGGCTCCTTCTCGCCCTCGGCCGGAGGCGGAGGCGGCAGCGGCGCGTGATCGTCGGCCGTCAGCGTCGTCTCGTCGAACGGCAGGCGTCCCGCCAGCACCTCGCCCAGCCGCTCGCGATCGATCTCCTTCGTCCAGGTGCCGATCAGCACCGTCGCCACCGCGTTGCCCGCGAAGTTGGTCAGGGCGCGGGCCTCGCTCATGAAGCGGTCGATGCCGACGATCAGGCCCACGCCGTCGACCAGTTCGGGCCGGTGCGACTGGAGGCCGCCCGCGAGGGTGGCCAGGCCCGCGCCCGTGACGCCCGCCGCGCCCTTGGAGGCGACGATCATGAAGAGCAGCAGGGAGACCTGCTGGCCTACGGAGAGCGGCTTGTCCATCGCCTCCGCGACGAACAGCGACGCCATCGTCAGGTAGATGGCCGTGCCGTCCAGGTTGAAGGAGTAGCCCGTCGGCACCGTGATGCCGACGACCGGCTTGCTCACGCCCAGGTGCTCCATCTTCGCGATGAGCCGGGGCAGCGCCGACTCCGACGACGATGTCGAGAGGATCAGCAGGAACTCCCGCCCCAGATACTTCAGCAGCGCGAAGACGTTCACCCTGGCCACCAGCCGCAGCAGGAGTCCCAGCACGACCACCACGAACAGCAGGCAGGTGGCGTAGAAGCCGGCCATGATGACGGCCAGCGACTTCAGCGCGGCCACGCCCGTGGCCCCGACCAGCGCCGCCATCGCGCCGAAGGCGCCGACCGGCGCCACCCACATGATCATGGCGAGGATCCGGAAGACGAGCTTCTGGAGGTGTCCGATGCCGCGCAGCACGGGTGCGCCCGCCGGGCCCATCGCCTGGAGCGCGAAGCCCGTCAGCAGGGCGACCAGCAGCGTCTGGAGGACCTGGCCGCCGGTGAAGGCGGACACCAGGGTCGCCGGGATGATCCCGAGCAGGAACTGCTCCGTCGACTCGTGCGCGCCCTTGGCCTGGGCCTCGCCCGCGTGCCGCAGCGCGTCGGTCAGATGCAGTCCGCTGCCCGGCTCCAGCAGATTGCCGACCACGAGCCCGATGGCGAGCGCGACCGTCGACATGACGAGGAAGTAGCCCAGCGCCAGCCCGCCGACCGCGCCCACCTTCGCGGCCTTCCGCACGGAGCCGATCCCGAGCACGATCGTGCAGAAGATGACCGGCGAGATCATCATCTTGATCAGATTGACGAAGCCCGTGCCCAGCGGCTTGAGCTCGACCGCCACCCCGGGCGCCGCGAAGCCCACCGCGATGCCGGCGAGCACGGCGGCGATCACCGCGATGTACAGATAGTGGGTCCGGTCCGGCCTGCGGCCGGTGTCGCTCGCGCGCACCGCTGTCACGGTCGCCTCCTCGTCGCGGCTTGGTCTCGCTGGTTCGCGCCCCGCTCCTTTGACGAGTGGGGTCCCGGAGACTATGCACGGCCTTGTGACGGCGGTCACCCTTGCGTGCATTACGTTCACGAACCTCCCGCGAGGCACACTGTCCGCCATGCCGAGACCGCCCAGACCTCGCCCCCGCCTGCCCCGCAGCCTCGCCGGCCGGCTCTTCGCCGTGCAGACCGTGCTGGTGGCGGTCGTGGTGGCCGGTTGTGCCGTCTTCACCTACCTCTCCGACCGGGCCCAGGCGGAGGAGGCCGCCCGCCGCCAGGTCACCGCCGCCGCCACCGCCGTGGCCGCGTCCCCGGCCGTCCGGGACGCCGTCGGCGCGGCCGACCCGGCCGCCGAGCTCCAGCCCTACGCCGAGCGGATCCGCCGCGACACCGGGGTCGACTTCGTGACGATCATGAGCCCGGAGGGCATCCGCTGGACCCACCCCGACCCGGCCCGCATCGGCGAGCCCTTCCTCGGGCACACCGGGCCCGCCCTGCGGGGGCGCACGTTCTCCGAGACGTACACCGGGACGCTCGGCCCGTCGGTACGGGCCGTGGCACCCGTGCGCGGCGACGGGGGCGCCGGCGGAACGGGACCGGTGGTCGCCCTGGTCAGCGCCGGCATCACCGTGGACGCGATCAGTGCCGAGATCAGCCACCAGGTCGGCGCGCTCCTCGTCACCGCGCTGGCCGCCCTCGCGCTCGGCGGCGCCGGTACGTACCTGCTCAACGCCCGGCTGCGGCGCCAGACGCACGGCATGAACGCCGAGGAGCTCGGCCGCATGCACGACTACCACGAGGCCACGCTGCACGCGGTGCGCGAGGGGCTGCTGATGCTCGACGGGCAGCGCCGCGTCGCCCTCGTCAACGACGGCGCCCGCGCCCTCCTCGGCCTGGGTGACGACGAGGTCATCGGCCGGCCGGTCGTCGGGCTCGGCCTGCCGCCCGCCCTCACGGCGGCCCTGCTGGCCCCCGGCCCCCGCGTCGACGAGGTGCATCTGACCGCCGACCGCGTCGTCGTCCTCAACACCTCCCCGGTCTCCAGCGGCGAGCGCCGCGGCACGGTCGTCACGCTCCGGGACCACACCGAACTCCAGGCGCTCTCCGGCGAGTTGGACTCGGTGCGCGGCTTCGCGGAGGCGCTGCGCTCGCAGGCGCACGAGGCGGCCAACCGGCTGCACACGGTCGTCTCCCTGATCGAACTCGGCCGCGCCGACGAGGCCGTCGACTTCGCCACCGCCGAACTCGAACTCGCCCAGGCCCTCACCGACCGGGTCGTCGGGGCCGTCTCCGAGCCCGTCCTCGCCGCCCTCCTGCTGGGCAAGGCCGCCCAGGCGGACGAGCACGGCGTGGAGCTGACCATCACCCCCGACACCCGGGTCGACGACGGCCTCCTCCCGGCGGACCTGCCGCCCGGGGACCTGGTGACGATGCTGGGCAATCTGATCGACAACGCGATCGACGCGGCGGCGGGCGGTGTGCCCGGGGCCGGCGTCACCGTGACCGTCCGCGCCGACGACGACAGCGGCGAACTCCTCCTGCGCGTCACGGACACGGGCCCGGGGGTCGCCCCGGAGGCGGCCGACGAGATCTTCCGGCGCGGCTGGTCGACGAAGTCCACGGCGCCGGCCGTGGCCTCCCCCTCCGGCGCGGCCACCGAAGGCGCCGGCGTCGGCTACGGCCGGGGGCTCGGCCTCGCACTCGTCCAGCAGGCCGCACGCCGCAACGGCGGAACCGTCACCGTCGGCAACAACCCCGGAAGCGGCGCCGAGTTCACCGTGCGGCTGCCCCTGCACGCCGCCCGCACCCCCGCCGAGGTGACCGCATGAGCGCGCCGCAGGCGATCCGCGTGCTCGTCGTCGAGGACGACCCCGTCGCCGCCGACGCCCACGCGCTGTACGTACGGCGCGTGCCCGGGTTCGTCCTCGCCGGGATCGCGCACTCCCGCGCCGACGCCGTGCAGCAGCTCCAGCGGACGCCCGTCGACCTGCTCCTCCTCGACCTGTTCCTGCCCGACGGGCACGGGCTGCCGCTCGTCCGCTCCCTGCGCTCCGCCGGTCATGCCGCGGACGTCATCGCCGTCACGTCCGCGCGTGATCTGGCGATCGTCCGGGAGGGCGTCTCGCTCGGGGTCGTGCAGTACGTGCTCAAGCCGTTCACCTTCACCACCCTGCGCGACCGGCTCCTGCGGTACGCGGAGTTCCGGGCCGCCGCGGGGGAGGCGAGCGGGCAGGAGGAGGTCGACCGGGCGCTCGCCGCGCTACGGGCGCCGCAACCCGTCGCGCTGCCCAAGGGGCTGGCCCCCGACACCCTCCAGGCGATCACCGGCGCGCTGCGGGCCGCCGGGCCCGACGGCGTGTCGTCCGGCGCGGCCGCCACCGCGCTCGGGATCTCCCGGATCACCGCACGCCGCTACCTGGAGCACCTCGTCGGCACCGGCCGCGCCGCCCGCGCCCCGCAGTACGGGCAGATCGGCCGCCCGGAACTGCGCTACCGCTGGCTCGGCTGAGCCCGCCGCCGGGGCCCGGACGCGTGGGCTCCGGCCAACAGGGGAACGTAGGACTCGACTTCACAAGGTGCAGGAGGTCGTGCCGTGCGCCCCACCGCTCCCTTGCTCATCGCCCTCTCCGTCTCCGCCGCCGTGACGCTGACCGCCTGCGGCGACTCCGGCGGCGATCCCGACACCGTCAGGCTCGCCTACCAGCGCAGCACGGACAACAAGGTCCGGATCATGGACGACTACCTGGCCGGCGTGCAGAAGGAGTTCGAGCGCGCCCACCCGGGGAAGAAGCTGAAACTCGTCCCGATCCAGGCCGCCCAGGCGGACTACTACACCAAGCTCCAGCAGATGATGCGGTCCCCGAAGACCGCGCCCGACCTGGTCCGCGAGGACACCTTCATGATCAAGTCGGACATCACCAGCGGCTACCTCAGACCGCTCGACGACAAGCTGGCCGGCTGGAAGGACTGGTCCCGCTTCCTGCCCGCGGCGAAAGCGGCCGCGCGGGGCGAGGACGGCAGGACCTACGGTGTCCCCGACGGCACGGACACGCGCGGCCTGTGGTTCAACAAGGAGATCTTCGCCAAGGCCGGCCTCCCGGCCGACTGGCACCCCCGCACCTGGCAGGACGTCCTGGACGCCGCCCGCACCGTCAAGCGCAAGGTCCCCGGCGTCATCCCGCTCAACGTCTACACCGGCAAGGGCCCCGGCGAGGCCGCCACCATGCAGGGCTTCGAGATGCTGCTGTACGGCACCGGGCCCGACCCCCTCTACGACCCGGCCGCGAAGAAATGGGTGGCCGGCGGCCAGGGGTTCCGCGACTCCCTCGACTTTGTCCGCACGGTCTACGGCGAGAAGCTCGGCCCCGACCCGTCCGACGCCCTCGACCCCAACATCGGCACCCGCGTGGCCACCGAGTGGCTGCCCGGCGGCCGGCTCGCCATCGCCCTCGACGGCTCCTGGCTCGGCCAGAACTGGCTGCCCACGGGCGGCAAGCCGTGGCCGCGCTGGTCGGAGGTGATGGGCCGGACCGCCTTCCCGACGCGCACCGGCGCGGCCCCGGGCCGGGTCAGCCTCTCCGGCGGCTGGACCTGGTCGATCACCGCCAAGTCCGCCAGGGCGGACCTCGCCTGGGAGCTGGTGGAGACCTTGCAGACCCGGGCCAACGCCGTGGAGTGGAACGTCCGTGACGCGGAGATCGCCGTCCGCGACGACGTGGCCGCCGACCCCCGCTACCGCTCCTCCATGCCCGGCGTCGGCTTCTTCACCGGCCTGGTCGCCGACACCCGCTACCGCCCCGCCCTGCCCGTCTACCCGCAGGTCTCCGGTGCCATCAGGGAGGCGATGGAGGCGGTCACGACCGGGGACGCCACGGCGGCCGAGGCCGCCAGGCGCTACGACGAGCAGCTGACGTCGATCGTGGGCGGCGCGTCCGGCGTGACCGTGAGGGACCGGTGACACCGCCCGCGACGGGCCACGGTGCCGCTCGCCGCGCCGCTCGCCGTGCCGCCATCCGATGGCTGCCGATCGCCCCGGCGACGGCGCTCATGCTGCTCTTCCTCGCCGGCCCGATCGCCTACTGCGTCTACCTGGCCTTCACCGACACCCAGCTCACCGGCCAGGCGACGGCCTCCTTCACGGGCCTCGCCAATTTCCGCCGCGCCTTCGCCGACGACGGCTTCCGCAACGCGGTGCTGCTGACGCTCGTCTTCACCGTCGTCTCCTCGCTCCTCGGCCAGAACACCCTCGGCTTCGCCCTGGCCGCCCTGATGCGGCGCGCCTCCCGGCCCGTGCGCACGCTGGCGGGCTCGGTCGTCATCGCCGCGTGGGTGCTGCCGGAGATCGTGGCCGGCTTCCTCCTCTACACCTTCTTCAACCGGCGCGGCACGCTCGACGCGATCCTTGAGCAGCTGCATCTGCCCACCCAGAACTGGCTGTTCACACTGCCCATCCTCGCCGTCTCCTTCGCCAACGTCTGGCGCGGCACGGCCTTCTCCATGCTCGTCTACTCGGCCGCCCTCGCGGAGATCCCCCAGGACGTGGGGGAGGCGGCCGAGGTCGACGGCGCGAGCGGCTGGCGGCGCCTGTGGTACATCACCCTGCCGATGCTGCGCCGCTCCATCGGCACGAACCTGATGCTCAACACGCTCCAGACCCTCTCGGTCTTCGGCCTGATCTGGGCCATGACGCGCGGCGGCCCGGGCAACCGCAGCGAGACGCTGCCGGTGTTCATGTACGACCAGGCGTTCCAGAAGTCCCTGATCGGCTACGGCACGGCGGTGGCGCTGCTGCTGTTGCTGGTGGGGGCGCTGTTCTCGGCGGTGTACCTGCGGTTGCTGCGGGCGGAGGTGTGACCGTTCGGGGCGCCCCCTGCGGGAGGCGGAGGTCAGGCTCCTTCCACCTCGGACATGAGGAGCCGCAGCGTGAGCGAGTGCTTCTCGGCAGGCAGCGCGTCGAGCGCGGCACGCGCGTACGCCACTCCGCCGGATACGTCGCCGGACCGGGCCAGCATCAGCCCCCGGTGCATTTCCAGGTGCGTGGCGAACCGGGGGAGCGAGGCGGGCAGCTCACGCCGCGCCGCGTCCTGCGCGGCCACCGCCGTCGATTCGTCTCCGAGGCGGGCGGCCAGCAGCGAGACGAAGACGTTGAGCCGCCACCACGGAACCGCGTAGTCGCTGGTCTGCTCGTAGGACCCGGCCGCGTCGAACACGCGACGCCCCTGCTCCATGAGCCGGCGTGCGGTGGCGACGTCGCCCCGGACGGCAGCCGCGTGCGCCTTGCCGTAGATGGCGTTGAGGAGCCCGAGTGACGGCTTCTCGCTCAGCGCCATCGCCTGATCGGCCAGCACGTCGGCGACGCCGAGCGCGGCGCCCTCGTAACCGAGCGCGATGGCCGCCCGGCCCCGGACCCATACCCGCGTGTCGTTGTCGCCGGACCGGTCGGCCGCCTTGGCCGCCATGCGGTACCACTGCACCGCCCTGGAACCGTCGGAGCCGGGAAAGGTCTTCGCGTAGAGGGTCATGAGCCGGGAGGCGACCGACCACAGGCGCGGGTCCTCCAGCTGCTGCTGGATCACGACGAGTTCGCCGGACACTCGGCGCTGGATGTCCGCGGCGCCGAGACTCATGTACTCGGTCCCGTAGGTGGCCAGCTTGGCCTCCCAGTCGTCCACGGACGGTCCGCCGCGAAGCCGGGCGGCGAATCCCACGCTGAGCAGGTCCGAGGCCACCACCGGCGCTATGGCGGTGGCCGCCACATCGGAGAGGAACCTGCGACGTTTCACTTCACCCTCCAGGACCGCTAGGGGCACGTCCAGGACGGCCGACAGGCATCGGAGGTAGAACGCTCCCGGTACCACCTTGGAACGTTCCCAACGGCTGATGTACTCCCGGTCGAGCCCGGTCATGAAGGCGTCGTTGATCTCGTCCGCCAGCCGTCCCTGGGACCAGCCTCGCGCCTGCCGCAGGTCCCTGATCAATGCGCCAATGGCCATGGAGCCATCTTGCCGCCGGAACCGCCCCGAGGAGGGGCAAGCACCGATGTTCGAAGGGAAGTTGCCCCTAGGCGTGCCCCTACGCAGCAGCCCCTGAGGACGGGAGGTTGGGTGCGCACACACGACCACCCGGAAGAGGCAGGCAGCCATGGCAGAGCAGCAGGGGACACGGGGCGATCGCCCCGCGTTCGTCGTCGACCCGGCCGGAACGGCCGCGTGGTCGCCGCGTCCCGGTGACCTGGTCACCGACACGTCGCGCGACCGCATCGGCAAGGCCGTCGGCTGGGACGGCGCGGAGGTGATCATCGCCCCGCTGGACGGCGGGGCCGCCTGGAACACCGGCACGTACCGCCCCGCCAATGACCACGAGCGCCTGAGGGCGCGCGTGATTCTCCTGAACCGGGAGCACGGCCGGTCCGGGCTCCGGGGGTGGGACCGGTGATGTTCGCGCTGTCGCCCGCCGTCCCGCTGACCTACCGGACCGAGCCGCAGCGGCGGCACCCCGAGGATTGCCAGGACAACGCCACCGGCCCCGACACCGAGGTGTCGGGGCCGGCAGCGGACGACGAGGACCGCGAGGAAGTGAACCCGTGATCCACGGCGGACACCTCGTCACTGCACGCAGAACTCGTTGCCCTCGGGATCGGCCATGACGACATGGTTGCTGCCGGGCTCCTCCACCGTTCCCAGGACCGTGGCGCCCAGCTGCCGCAGTCGCTCGACCTCCGCGTCCCGGCGCTCCGGCCCGAAGTGCAGGTCCATGTGCAGCCGGTTCTTGCCCTGCTTGGGTTCCGGGACCGCCTGGAAGAGGACGCGCCGGCCGTGACCGACTCCCGTCGCGGCGTCGACCGGGTCCTCCGGGTGCCGTACGGCCGCCGCGTGCCGCCACACCTTGCGGCCGTCGGCCTCGGTGACGGCGTCCTCCGTGACGAGGCCCGCGGCCAGGAGGCGCTCGATGAGCGCGCTGTGGTCCTCGTTCTCGTACTCCAGGGCCGCGGCCCAGAAGGCCGCGAGCCGCAGCGGGTCGGCGCAGTCGACGACCAGTTTCCAGTGCACTGCCATGGGTCTCGTCCTCCGGGATCCGGCGCGGTGTTGGTGCGGAGACTACGCGGCGGTGGCCGCCGCGGCCGCGGCCGCGGACGCCGCCTCGCCCTTGGCGCGGGCCTGCTTGGAGTAGCGGATGGTCCAGAAGATCACGGCGGCCGGCACGCCGTAGGCCAGCACCGAGTTCACGGTGACCATGGCGTCCGTGCTCAGCGCGTACGAGAGCCCGACCCGCACGACCGCCTCGGCGAGGTAGGACACGCCCCAGACCGTCGTGATGATGCGGATCGTGCGGCGGAAGCCGGGCAGCGCCCACAGGCCGTTCCAGCGCTCGACGCCCTCCTTCGTGCCGTCCGTGCCGAACTTGCGGCCCGTGTAGAACATCAGCGGCCGGGGAGCGGCGAGCGACGCGAGGCACACCACCCCGAACAGGCCGGTGATGAAGGAGTCCTTCACCAGCAGCAGCCGCGTGGAGTGCGGGCCGACGGCGGTGACGACGAGCGTCAGGACCATGAAGATCAGGGTCACGACGGCGAACTCGTCGATGCGCCGGTGCCATATGAGGTAGACGGCCATGTCGACGACCGGCCAGAGGCCGGAGACCACGAGGGCGGTGAAGTCGCCCCAGCCCGCCCCGGTCAGCTGGTTGTAGGTCACCACCGGCATGACGACGTTCAGGACGATGGAGACGATCCAGCTCAGGACCCTCGTCCTGCCGGCGCGCCCGGACGGCGCGGCTGGTGCCGAGGACGGTTCTGCGGACATGACATTCCCCCCAAGATCAATAATGAAGTCGGAGGGACGATAGGCGAGTTTCGGCCACCCCGGCAACCGGTGGCGATCAAGAGATCCGTACGGCGAGCTCCGCCGCGTGGTCGGCCGGTACCCCCACCGCCATCAGGGCCGTGACGGCGGCGCTGCGGCCCGCCTCCCGCGGGGCCAGGACGCCGTCGTTGACGGCCTGCATCAGGCCGAAGAGGAGCTGTTCGCGGACGTACGCCAGCGCCACCGCCGGCAGGGGCGAGCTGAAGCGGCCCTCGTCCAGACCGCGCTGGAGGATCGCCGCGCACTCGCGGCGCACCGGCTCCAGGCGGCGGTGGATCCCCTCGACCGTCACGCTGCGCTGGGCCAGCGAGATCAGCAGGCGGTAGCCGTCGGCGATCTCCCACACCGCGAGCATCGAGCGGGCGAGGGCCTCGGCCGGGTCGGTCACGCCCTCGACGGCGGCGGCCTGGGCGGCGCCGACGGTCTCCGCCGCGTCGTCGACGAGGGCCGAGATCAGCGCGTCGCGGCTGGGGAAGTGCGCGTACACCGTGCGCCGGACGACGCCCGCCGCCCGTGCGATCTGGTCCATGCTCGCGTCCGCGTCGCGCAGCAGCTCCGCCAGCGCGATGTCCATGATGCGGCGGCGATTGGCGTCCGCTCTGCCGGTCATCGGTGTCTCTTCCCGCTCGGGCCGGGGCCCTGGTGGCCGTCCGCACGCCCCCTCATTTTGCACACTGCCGTGCAGTCCCGTAATTTGCACACCAGTGTGTAATTGCACAGTCGTGTGCAAGTGGCGAGAGATGGAAGAAGGGGAGGGCCGATGGGCCTCGGGGTGTCGACACCCGTCGACAAGATGGACGGTCCGTACAAACGGCGCTGGGCGGCACTGGGAGTGCTGTGCCTCAGCCTGCTGATCATCGTGATGGCCAACACGTCCCTGACGGTGGCCGCGCCGGACATGGTCAAGGACCTCGGCCTGGGCAGCTCCGACCTGCAGTGGGTCATCGACGGCTACACCGTCCCGTACGCGGCGCTGATGCTGATCCTCGGCGCCGTCGGTGACAAGTACAGCCGCCGCGGGGCGCTCGTCCTCGGTCTGCTGGTCTTCGCCGGGGCCTCCGTGGCCGGCTCGCTGGTCGACAGCGCGACCGGTGTCATCACCGCGCGCGCGGTCATGGGCGTCGGCGCCGCCATGATCATGCCGGCGACGCTCTCGCTGCTCGCCGCGACCTTCCCGCGCGAGGAGCGCGCCAAGGCGATCACCATCTGGACCGCCACCGCCGGCCTCGCCATCGCCGTCGGCCCGCTGGTCGCCGGCGCGCTGCTGGAGGACCACGGCTGGGCCTCCACCTTCCTGATCAACGTCCCGATCGCCCTCCTCGGCGCCGTCGGCGCGCTGCTGCTCGTACCGCCGTCCAAGGCGGCCGGCGTCGACAGGATCGACTACGTGGGCGGGGCGCTCTCCGTCGTCTGGGTCGGCTCGCTGATCTACATGATCATCGAGGGCCCGCACTTCGGCTGGGGCACCAAGGCGATCGTCGCCGCCGTCCTCGCCGGCGTGGGCCTGGTCCTCTTCGTCCTGTGGGAGCTGCGCCACCCGCGCCCGGTGCTGGACGTCCGCCGCTTCACCAAGCGCGCCTTCGCCGGTTCGACGATGGCCGTCGCCCTCTTCTTCCTCGCCGTCTTCGGCGCCTTCTACTACCTGACCCAGCACCTGCAGTTCGTGCTCGGCTACTCGCCGCTCGACACGGGCGTGCGCATGCTGCCGCTGGCCGGCGCGGTCTTCGTCGGCGGCGCGCTGACGGCCGTGCTCACGCCGAAGCTCGGCATGAAGGTCACCGTCGCGTTCGGCATGACGGTCGGCACGGTCGCCATCGCCCTGCTCACGCGGGTCGACGAGCACTCCGGCTACGGCGACTTCGTCCTGCCGCTGGTCATCCTGGGCCTGGCCATCGGTCTGTCCCTGTCGCCCTGCACCAACGCCATCATGGGCTCCTTCCCGGAGGACCAGCTCGGCGTCGGCGGCGCGGTCAACAGCACCTCCATCGAGATGGGCGGCTCCCTGGGCATCGCCATCCTCGGCACGGTCCTGGCCAACACCTACTCCGACAAGCTCGGTGACGCCGCCGCCAAGGCGGCCGCCGCCGGCGGCCCGAAGATCCCGCCGAAGGCGCTGGACGCGGCACAGGACTCGGTCGGCGCGGGCCTGTACGTGGCCCAGAAGGTCGGCGAGACCGTCGCCGCCCAGGCCGCGCCCAAGGTCGGCCTCCAGCAGGCCGAGCAGCTCGGCGCCCAGCAGGCGCAGACCGTCGTCGACGCCGTGCACAAGGCGTTCTCGGACGCGGTCGCCCACACGAGCCTGGTCGGCGCGATCGTCCTCGGCGCCGGCACGGTCCTGGTGGCCTTCCTGCTGCCGGGCCGCGGTGCGGCGAGCCCGGAGTCGGACGAGCGGCCCGACGCCGAGCGCGAGCCGGAGCCGGCCGCCCGCGCCTGACCGCCGACGCTCCCCCAGCCCGACGCGCCCCCTGACAACCCCGACCGTCAGTGGGGCGCGTCGCATGTCCGGACACCTCCTAGAGGTCGACCTGCGTCAGCCTGACCGCGTCGTAGCGCTCGCCGGCCACCGCGTCGCGCGGCACCGCCTCGTCGAGCGCCGCCAGGTCCCCGGCGGTCAGCGTGACGTCCGCGGCCGCCGCGTTCTCCTCCAGGTAGCGGACCCGCTTGGTGCCCGGCACGGCCGTGACGTCCGGGCCCTGGGCCAGCACCCAGGCGAGGGCGAGCTGCGCGGGGGTGACGCCCTTGGCCCCGGCCAGCGCCCGTACCCGCTCGACGAGGGCGAGGTTCGCGGCGAGGTTCCCGTCCTGGAAGCGGGGAGCCGTGCGGCGGAAGTCCCGCTCGCCGTACGCCTCGGTGCTGAAGGCGCCGGTCAGCAGGCCCCGTCCGACCGGGCTGTACGCCACGAGGCCGATGCCCAGCTCGCGCAGGACCGGCAGGTGCGCGTCCTCGACGTCCCGCGTGAACAGCGAGTACTCGTACTGGCCGGCCGTGATCGGGTGCACGGCGTGGGCCCGCCGGATCGTCGCGGGGGCCGCCTCGGAGATGCCGAGGTGGCGCACCTTCCCGGCGGCGACCAGCTCGGCCATCGCACCCCAGGTCTCCTCGACGGGTACGTCCGGGTCGACGCGGTGCTGGTAGTAGAGGTCGATGTGGTCCACACCGAGCCGCCGCAGGGACGCCTCGCACGCCGAACGCACATACTCCGGGCGCCCGTTGACGCCGACCGCGGTGCCGTCGGGGCGCCGCTCGACGCCGAACTTCGTGGCGAGGACCACCTCGTCCCGGCGGCCCGCGATCGCCCGGCCGACCAGCTCCTCGTTGGTGAACGGGCCGTAGGCGTCGGCGGTGTCCAGGAAGCCCGCCCCCAGGTCGAGGGCCCGCCGGATCGTGGCGAGCGAACCGGCTTCGTCGCCGGGCGCGTAGTAGTCGCTCATCCCCATGCAGCCGAGGCCGAGGGCGGGGACGCGAAGGGCGGCGAGGGCACGCGTGTGCATGGATGCGCTCCTTGGAACCAGGGGGAGGGGTGGGAACGCCTTCGATTCTGGTCGCGCGGGGGAGGGGTTGACCAAGACCGGTTGAGCACCGTCCCGATACCCTGCGGGTATGGCGATCGATCTGCGGCTCCTGCGCTACGTGGTGGCGGTGGCCGACGAGGGCGGGTTCCAGAAGGCCGCCGACCGGCTGCACATGGCCCAGCCGCCGCTGAGCCGGCAGATCGCCGCGCTCGAACGCGAGCTGGGCGTACGGCTCTTCGAGCGGCGGCCCACCCGGCTCACCGAGCCCGGCAAGGTCTTCGTGGAGGGCGCGCGCGGCCTCCTCGCCGACGCCGACACCCTCGTCGAACGGACCGTGCGCGCCGCGCACGGCGCGGTGGGCAGGCTGCGGCTCGGCTACGTCACCAGCGCCGCGTACTGGGCGGTGCCCACCCTGCTCTCCGCCATGGGTGCCCGCCACCCCGGAGTCCGCGTCGAGACCCGCGAGATGTGGTCGGCCGACCTCGCCGCCGCGCTGGAACGCGACGAGATCGACGCCGCGCTCTCCCGCAGCCTCCCGCACCTGCCCGGCCTCGCGCGCCTCGCACTCGCCCGCGAGGACCTCGTCGTGGTCGTCGCCGCGGGCCACCGGCTGGCCGGCCGGGCGGAGCTGTCGCTGCGCGAGCTGCGCGGCGACACGCTGCGGATCATCCGGCGCGACATCGCGCCCGCCTTCCACGACGCGCTCCTCGCCGCGCTCCACGGGGCGCTCCACGGCGCCGGCGAACGCTTCCCGGTCGAGGAGGAACCCGTGCCGGGCTTCCGGCACCTCGTCCTGGACGACCACGCCTTCACCGTCGTCCCGCGGACCCTGACCCGCCACCTGCCACCCGGCACGGCGGCCCTGCGCGTCCGCGACGAACTGCCCGCCTCCGTCCTGGAACTCGTCTGGCGCGAGAACGCGCCGGCCCCGCCCCTGCCGCTGCTGGTACGGGCCGCGCGAACACTGACGGACCGGCCGGCGCCGGCGGTCTAGGCCGTTTCCCGCTGCTCGCCCGCCCCCGGGGGCACGCGCAGGGCGAGGAGGACGAGCAGGCCGAACGCCACCACGGCGGTGACGGTGCGGGCGTCGTTGAACAGCTCCCAGCGGCGCAGGACACGCGCGTGGTCGGCCGGTGGCACGGTGGCGGCCCATTGCTTGATGCGGCCGTTGATCGGGACGTTCCCGAACCGCGTGATCAGGAAGGACGCGACCGTCAGGAACCCCGCCGCACCTGCGAGGAGCCGGGTCCGGCCGCGCGTCAGGGCGGCCAGGGCGAGGGAGCTGAGGGCCGAGACCGCCATCGCCCCCTGCATGGTGATCCCGTTCATCTTCATCAGCTCGGCATGGAAGTCGAGTCTCATCTCGATCGGCACGGCGTTGAAGGTGGGGACGAGATTGGCGGCGCCGTAGCCGAAGGCGCCGGCGAGCAGGCCGGTGGAGAGCAGGGACAGTCCCTGGAGGAGTCGGATGCGCATGGTGGGGCTCCTGGGGGGCGCGGGAGGTGGCCGGTTGGTGGCCGGGTGGTGCCGGGTTCAGGCGGTGGTGAAGCGGCTGCTCGGCCCGCCCCTGAGCCGGCCGCCCGGGAGCCGGCGGCCGAAGGCGAGCAGGAGGAGGTCCTGGGCGGCGCCGTACACGGGTGAGCCGGACCCGTACGACCAGTCCATGTCCTCGGCGCACAGCCGTACTCCGGCGAGGTCGACGCCGAAGAACCTCAGGCCGCTGGGCCGGACCGTGTCGAGCAGCACGCGCAGCCGGTCCCCGGGGACCCGCCGGTCGAGGCCGAGAGCGACCGTGATGTCCAGCCCGTGCACGACGTCATGGCCGAGAGCCGCCGCGAAGCCGCCGACCGGCGGGGTCCAGGGGTGGTGCGCGCCCTCCCGCAGGAACGTGACGAGGCCGGCGGTGGAATGGGCGGCCGCGTCCCTGCGCGCGACCCGGTCGGTCATGCGGTGCAGGTTCCCCCGCGCCCTGGCCAGTTCGACGAGCGTCGCGGGCAGGGAGAGCCGGAAGCCCATCGACATATGGGCCGCGACCTCGCGGACCCGCCATCCGGCGCACAGGCTCGGCTCGTCCCACTGGTCGGCCCGCAGTCCGTCGAGCAGGTCGGCCAACTCCTGGCGTTCCGCCCCGATCAAGGCCCTGATCCGGGCGTTGTCGTCCGTGCGCGATGTGGTGCTGTTCACCTGATCAAGCCTGCGCCCGGGCGGCCCATATCTCCAATAGATTCATCTGCTGCGATCTAGAATCAACGGTTATGGAGCTCCGCCAGCTGCGCTACTTCGTCACCGTCGTCGAGGAGGGCGGGTTCACGCGCGCCGCCGCCCGGCTGCATCTGGCCCAGCCCGGCCTCAGCGCCCAGATCCGCCAGTTGGAGAAGGAGCTCGGGCAGCCGCTGCTCGACAGGTCCAACCGGTCGGTCACCCCCACCGAGGTGGGCCGTGCCGTCCTGCCGTACGCGCGAGCCGCCCTGGCCGCCGCGGACGCGGTACGGCAGACCGTGGACGAGCACACCGGACTGCTGCGCGGCCGGGTCACACTCGGACTCGTCTCCGGCGCCACCGGCCACGCCTTCGACATCGCCTCGTTCCTCGCGGACTTCCACGACACCCACCCCGCCCTGGAGATCGCACTCACCGAGGACACCTCGGAGCGGATGCAGGCCGCTCTGCTGGCCGGTGAGATCGACATCGCCCTCCTCGGGCCCACCGAGGAACAACCCCCGCCCGGCCTCTCCTACCGGACCGTCATCGACGCCCCACTCGGCGCCGCCGTCGCCCCCGGCGATCCGCTCCTCACCCCCACCGACCGCACCGACGTCCCGCTGGCCGAACTCCGGCACCGGTCGCTGATCTGCCTGCCGCGCGGAACCGGGGTCCGGGCGACCCTCGAACGCGCCTGCGCGCAGGCGGGCTTCCGGCCCCGCGTCACCCTGGAGGCGGCAGCTCCCCACGTGCTCGCGCAGCTGGCCGCCCAGGCCCTGGGCGTGGCCGTGCTGCCCCTCGGCGAGGAGGAGCAGGGCCCCGGCGGGCCGCTGCGCACCCTGCGGATCGTCGAACCCCGCATGCGTGCCCGCATCGTCCTCGCCTGGCGGGCCACCGGACCCCCGGGCCCCGCGGCCCGGGCGCTCCTCGACCGCCTGCGCGAGGTCCTGCCGGAGACACCCTCGGCCCGCGTCGCGTCCCCTGGCCGGCCCGGCCGGCCCGGCTGACCCGGCGGGCGCGTCACGCCGGGACGGGCGCCATCCGGTCCAGAGCCGCCCGCAGCGCGGTGTTGAAGACGGCGGGCCGCTCCTGGTGCGGCATGTGGGCGGCGCCCTCGACGACCTCGAACCAGCCCTGCGGCGTCAGCCCGGCCAGGGTCTCGGAGACCTCGGCGGGGATCTCGGTGTCGAGCCGGCCGTGCAGGAAGACCGCCGGGACCCGGAGCCGGGGCAGCCGCGGCCGCGGGTCGTAGTCCAGGGCCTCGGGGAACAGCGCGTCGATGAACACGCCCGAGTCGAGGATCTGCCGCACGGTCCGGTCGACCGTGGCCCGGCTCGTCGCGGAGCCGAACCAGTTGGGCACCCAGCCGGCCACGCTGCCGGCCCGGTCGGCGGCCAACCCGCCGAGCAGTGCGTCGAGTTGCGCCGCCATGCCCTGGCCCGGCCAGTGGCCGGGACCGTCGACGGACACCACGCCGCCGATGCGGTCCGGCGCCGCCAGGGCGGCCTCCAGGGCGAAGGTGGCGCCGATCGAACTGCCCACCAGGACCGGGTGGCCGAGGGACAGCAGATCCGTCAGGGCGAGGACGTCCGCGACGTTGCCGGCCAGGGTGTTGCCGGTCGCCGGGTGGTCGGAGCGGCCGCAGCCCCGCCAGTCCACGGTGATCACCCGGTGGTCGCGGGCCAGCCCGGCGACCTGGGCGTCCCAGACCCGGCCGGTGGTGCCCCAGCCGTGCAGGAACACCACCGGGCGCCCGGCGCCCCGGTCCTCGTAGTGCAGCTCGATCCCGTTGACCTTCGCGTACGACATCGCCGTCCCGCCCTCCGCCGGGGCCACCGCCCGTGCGGTGGCGCTGAAACCATTCCACCGGCCGTGGCGGCGGCGACCAACGAGCGTTCCGCTCCTACACTGATCGATGAACGTGATGAATCCAGCGTGATGGATCCAGGGGGTGGGCGCCGGGTGGAACTGCGCCAGGTCCGGTACTTCCTCGCGGTGGCCGAGGAGCTCCACTTCGGCCGGGCCGCGGAGCGGCTGCACATCGTGCAGGCGACGGTCAGCCAGCAGATCCGGCGGCTGGAGCGGGAACTCGGCGTGACGCTCTTCGACCGCACCACCCGCAGCGTCGCCCTGACGCCGGCCGGCAGCGTCTTCGTACCCAAGGCCCGCGCCCTCGTGGCCGCCGAGCAGGCGGCGCTGGAGGCGATGGCCGCGATCCGGGCCGAACGGACCGCGCTGATCCGCGTCGGCACCAACGTCGGGCTCGGCGTCCGGCTGGAGCGGCTGCTGGACGCCCTGGCCCACCGGGCGCCGGACCTCACCGTCGAGCTGGTCAGCGCGGCGCCGGCGGACCGGCTGCAACGGGTACGGGACGGGGAACTCGACGCCGCCTTCGTCCGCGGGGTCACCCGCAGCCCGGGCCTGGAACTGATCCCGGTCTGGTCCGAGCACCTGGTGGTCGCCCTGCCCGCGAGCCACCCGCTCGCCACCCGGGAGGGCGTCCGGCTCGCCGACCTGGCGGGCATGCCGCTGCGGATCGCGCCGCGCGAGGCGAATCCGCACCTGGTCGACCTGCTCCTCGACGCCTGCCGGTCGGCCGGCTTCGAGCCCGTCCTCGGACCGCCGTTCACCACCGACCAGGACACCCTCGCCGCGATCGGCGCCGGCCGGTCCCACTGGACCGTCTTCTACGCCACCCAGGCCGCCCTGCTGCCGGCGACCCGCACCGTCTTCCGTCCGTTCACCGGCCCGGCGCCGACCATGCCGACGTACCTGGCGGTCCGCGAGGGAGCCACCGCACGAGGCCTGGCCGCGCTCCTGGACGCCTGTCACCGAGTCGCCTGACGAAAGCCGTCGGGACCGATTGTCAGTGGTGGGTGAGAAGGTGTGAGCACCTAGTCGGAACGAGGGGGAGCGCTTTCATGTCCGGAAGCCAGAACTACATCAATCACGTTGCTCTTGTGCTGGACGCCAGTTCGTCCATGTCGCACCTCAGCGGAAAGGTCGTCGAGGTCGCCGACCAGCAGATTGCCTATCTGGCCCGCCGGTCGAAGGAACTCGACCAGGAGACCCGCGTGACGGTGTACGTATTCGCCAACACCGTGGAATGCGTCATCTACGACAAGGACGTGCTGCGCATGCCGTCCCTGAAGCAGCTGTACCGGGTCGGCGGAATGACGGCTCTGCTGGCGGCCACGCTGAAGTCGCAGCGGGAGCTGGCGCAGACGGCCCAGCTCTACGGCGACCACAGCTTCCTCACGTTCGTCCTGACCGACGGCCAGGAGAACGCGAGCCACCGCTGCCCGGACGCCCCCGCCGGGGACCCGCGGGCGCTCGTCCAGGCCGTCTCCGAGCTGATCGAGACGCAGGACGACAACTGGACACTGGCCGTCCTGGTGCCGGACCAGATGGGCAAGCGCGAGGCCATGCAGTGCGGCTTCCCGAAGGACAACATCGCCGTCTGGGACGCCACGAGCACCCAGGGTCTGCAGGAGGCCGGGCAGGTCATCCAGGAGGCCACCGAGAAATTCATGGTGGGCCGCACCAAGGGCATCCGGGGATCGCGGGCCGTGTTCTCCACGGGTGCGGAAGCGGTCAACAAGGACACCATCGAGGCAGCCGGCCTCACCCCGGTGAATCCGTCGGAATACCAGCTGATTCCGGTGGCGCGGGAAGCGGCCATCCGGGAATGGGTCGTCGAAAGCGGGCACACGTACCGCACCGGTTGTGCGTTCTATCAGCTGAGCAAATCGGAGAAGGTCCAGGCGCGAAAGCAGATAGCCGTGCTGGAGAAGAAGACGGACCGGGTCTACACGGGGCCGGAGGCCCGGGCCCTGCTCGGTCTGCCGGACGTGGAAGTCCGCGTCAAGCCGGACCACAACGACGAGTTCACGATCTTCGTGCAGAGCACCAGCGTGAACCGGAAGCTGGTGCCGAACACGCGGCTGCTGCTGATGACGAGCTGACGCCCCGGGAGCCCCCGCCGGGTGGGCCGGGGGCTCCCTTCGCGGCTCACCCCGGGCGGAACCAGACCGTGGCCAGCGGCGGCAGCACCGGGACGACGCTGTGCCGGCGGCCGTGCCAGGCCGTGGGCTCGGCCTTCAGCGGATCCGGGTTGCCGACACCGCCACCCCCGTACCCGGCGGCATCCGTGTTGAGCACCTCCTGCCACACCGCGACCCCGCCCGGCACGCCCAGCCGGTAGCCGTGCCGGACCACCGGCGAGAAGTTGCAGACGGCCAGCAGCGGCGAGCGTCCCGCGTCGTACCGCAGGAACGCCAGCACGTTGTCCTCGGCCGCGTCACCCACCACCCACTCGAAGCCCTCCGGTGACGTGTCCCGCTCCCACAGCGCCGGCGTGGCCCGGTAGTGCCGGTTCAGATCGCGCACCAGGTCCCGTACGCCCCGGTGGTCCGGCTCGGCCGAGTAGGAGGGATCGAGCAGCCACCAGTCCGGGCCGTGGCTCTCGGACCACTCCGCGCCCTGCGCGAACTCCTGCCCCATGAAAAGCAGTTGCTTGCCGGGGTGCGCCCACATGAAGCCCAGGAACGCCCGGTGATTGGCGCGCTGCTGCCACCAGTCGCCCGGCATCTTCGACACCAGCGACCGCTTGCCGTGCACCACCTCGTCGTGCGAGATCGGCAGCACGTAGTTCTCGCTGTAGGCATAGACCATGGCGAAGGTCATCTCGCCGTGGTGGTACTTGCGGTGCACGGGCTCCTTGGCCATGTACTCCAGCGAGTCGTGCATCCAGCCCATGTTCCACTTCAGCCCGAACCCCAGGCCGCCGAAGCCCCCCGCGCCGGTCAGATGCGTGGCCCGGGTGACGCCGTCCCAGGCGGTGGACTCCTCGGCGATCGTCACGACGCCCGGGCAGCGCCGGTAGACGGTGGCGTTCATCTCCTGGAGGAACGCCACCGCGTCGAGGTTCTCCCGGCCGCCGTGCGCGTTGGGCGTCCACTGGCCCGGCTCGCGCGAGTAGTCGAGGTAGAGCATCGACGCCACCGCGTCCACCCGCAGCCCGTCGACGTGGAACTCCTCGCACCAGTACACGGCGTTCGCCACGAGGAAGTTGCGCACCTCCCGGCGCCCGTAGTCGAACTCCAGCGTCCCCCAGTCCGGGTGCGCGGCCCGCAGCGGGTCCTGGTGCTCGTACAGCGGCCGGCCGTCGAACTCCGCCAGCGCCCAGTCGTCCTTCGGGAAGTGCGCCGGCACCCAGTCGACGAGCACCCCGATGCCGGCCCGGTGCAGCGCGTCGACGAGGTGCTTGAAGTCGTCCGGGGTACCCAGCCGGGCGGTCGGCGCGTAGAAGCCGGTGACCTGGTAGCCCCATGAGCCGCCGAAGGGGTGCTCGGCGACCGGCATCAGCTCCACGTGCGTGAACCCCAGGTCCTTGACGTACGCGGGCAGCTGCTCCGCCAGCTGCCGGTAGGTGAGCCCCGGCCGCCACGACGGCAGGTGCACCTCGTAGACCGAGAACGGCGCCTCGTGCACCGGCCGGGCCGTGCGCCGCGCCAGCCATGCCGAGTCCCGCCACTGGTGGCGCGAGACGTGCACGATCGAGGCGTTCGCCGGCGGCACCTCGGTGCGCCGGGCCATCGGGTCGGCGCGCATCGTCAGCGAGCCGTCGGGCCGGGTGATCTGGAACTTGTACAGCGCGCCCTCGCCGACCCCGGGCAGGAAGAGCTCCCACACGCCCGTCCCGCCGAGCGAGCGCATGGGGTGCCCGGTGCCGTCCCAGTAGTTGAAGTCGCCGACCACCCGCACGCCGCGCGCGTTCGGCGCCCACACGGTGAACCGGGTGCCGGCCACGCCCTGGTGGGTCATCGGCTGCGCGCCGAGCGCCTTCCACAGCTGCTCGTGGCGGCCCTCGCCGATCAGGTGCAGGTCCAGCTCGCCGAGCGCGGGCAGGAAGCGGTACGGGTCCTCGGTCTCCACGACGGTGTCCGCGTACCGCACGAGCAGCCGGTAGACGGGGACGGAGGCGTGCGGCAGCAGCCCGGCGAAGAACCCGTCCCCCTCGTCCGACAGCGGCACCCGCAGGCCGTCGGCGAGCACGGTCACACCCTCGGCGAACGGCCGCAGGACCCGCACGAGGACCTTGCCGTCGACGGTACGCGCGCCGAGAACGGCATGCGGATCATGATGCGTGCCGGACAGCAAGCGGCCCCGGTCCTCGGCCGGCAGCTCGGGGTAACGAATGGGCGGGCGGGAGGAAGCCGGACCCCCCAGAAACGTGGCGGGCACAGGACGGCCCGAAGAATCACACGGCGGCGACGGATTCACTTCGCGGGCCCTCCCAGGGGAACGAGCCGCCGGATGGCGGACAGCGGAACGGACAGCCAGTCCGGCCGGTGCCGGGCTTCGTACAGGACCTCGTAGACCGCCTTGTCCGTCTCGTGCGCCCGCAGCAGACAGGGGTCCTCCCGGGGATCGCGGTGCACGGCCGCGTACCCCTCGCAGAACGCCGCGCGCGCCCGCTCGGCCCAGTCGGTGCCCGCCGCGTGCCCCACCGCCGCGGCGTAGTCGAAGGAGCGCAGCATGCCCGCGATGTCCCGGGCCACCGGTTGCGGGCGGCGGCGCTCGGCCAGCGGGCGCGCGGGCTCGCCCTCGAAGTCGATGAGGGACCAGCGGCCGTCCTCGGCCGTGCGCAGGGCCTGCCCCAGATGGAGGTCGCCGTGCACCCGCTGGGCCCGGCAGGTGCGCCCGTCACGACCGAGGGCGGCGAACTCCTCGTAGGTGGCGCGCAGCGCGGCCCGGTACGGGCGCAGCGCGGGCACCGCGTCGGCGGTGGCCTCCAGACGGTGGATCATCCCGGCCGCGAGCGCCTCCAGCTGGGGGCGGCGCAGGACGGCGGTGGGCAGCGCCTCGGCGAGCGCCTGGTGCACCTCGGCCGTGGCGTGGCCCAGGGCACGGGCGGAGGCCGTGAAGTCGGCACGCACGGCCAGCGCGCCGAGGGCCAGCTGCCAGCCGTCGGCGGAGCCGGCCAGATAGGGCTGGAGGACGCCCAGCGTCACCGGCTCGCCGCCGGTGCCGGGCGGCTCGGCCTCGAACCAGGCGGCCGGTGCCGGGACGCGTGCGCAGCCCGTCTTCGCGAGGGCGCGCGGCAGTTCGAGGTCCGGGTTGACGCCCGGGCCGACCCGCCGGAAGAGCTTGAGGATGAACGCGTCGCCGTACACCGCCGAGGAGTTGGACTGCTCGGCACTGAGCAGCCGGGGCACCAGACCGGGCGGGATGGAGACGTCCGGCTCGCGGCTGAACCGCAGCCGGCCGAGCCGGCCGGGCACGCGCAGCCGCTCCAGCAGCAGCGCCGCCAGCCGGGGGTCGGCGAGCCCCTCGTAGACGGTGCGGCCGTGCAGCGGTCCGCCGGCCGGGCGGCCGATGAGGGCGGGGGCGAGGTGCGGGGGGAGGGTGTCCTGCACGCCGAGCAGCAGCTGGTAGCAGTCCTCGGTGCCGGGGGAGACGCCGGGCGCGCCCGGCTGCTGGGCCCGGACGAGCAGGTGCAGCAGCCCGGGTGCGGTGCCGCCGGACGAGCGGGGGAGCAGCTCGGTCGCGCTGACGAGCGCGAAGCCGGTGATCGGCCGGCCCTTGCCGGCGAACCAGCGCTGGCGGGGCAGCCACTCCGCGAGCAGCGGGACGAGGGAGGCGAGCAGCGCGGACGCCCGGCGCTCTCCGTCGGGGCCGGAGGGCGGCGACGGCGTGGGTGGTCGTGCGGTTCCCGGCCGTAGGGCCTCCGGTGCAGCGTCCGACATGGCGTCGCGTCCTTTCCCCGGGGCACACGACAGTTTTGGGCAAAGTGTCCCGGATTGCGGCTTGTGGTGGTGCGCAAGGAGGGGACGTGTCGGGCGGGGGATTTCCCGGCCCGGCCCGTGCGGAGGGGCGGCGGTGCGGCCTTGCTGGGCGGCTTCCCCGGGTGCGGAAGCGGAAACGCCCGTGCGCGCCGGGGTGGGGCACGCACGGGAGGGCGTTCGGTGCGGCGGGCGGTCAGTGCACCGTGCCGGCGGGCGCCGTGTCGCGGCGCAGCCGGAACCAGTAGAAGCCGTGGCCCGCGAGGGTGAGCAGGTACGGCAGTTCACCGATGGCCGGGAAGCGGACGCCGCCGATGAGCTCGACGGGGTGGCGGGTGGCGAAGGCCCGCAGGTCCAGTTCGGTCGGCTGTGCGAAGCGCGAGAAGTTGTTCACGCACAGGACGAGGTCGTCGCCGTGCTCGCGCAGGAAGGCGAGCACCGCCGGGTTGCTGGAGGGCAGTTCGGTGTACGAGCCCAGGCCGAAGGCCGGGTTCTGCTTGCGGATCTCGATCATCCGGCGGGTCCAGTGCAGCAGCGACGAGGGACTGCTCATGGCCGCCTCGACATTGGTGACCTGGTAGCCGTAGACCGGGTCCATGATGGTCGGCAGGTACAGCCGCCCGGGGTCGCAGGAGGAGAAGCCGGCGTTGCGGTCGGGCGTCCACTGCATGGGCGTGCGCACGGCGTCCCGGTCGCCGAGCCAGATGTTGTCGCCCATGCCGATCTCGTCGCCGTAGTAGAGGATCGGCGAGCCGGGCAGCGACAGCAGCAGCGCCGTGAACAGCTCGATCTGGTTGCGGTCGTTGTCCAGCAGCGGGGCGAGCCGGCGCCGGATGCCGATGTTGGCGCGCATCCGGGGGTCCTTGGCGTACTCCGCCCACATGTAGTCGCGCTCTTCGTCCGTGACCATCTCGAGCGTGAGCTCGTCGTGGTTGCGCAGGAAGACGCCCCACTGGCAGCCCGAGGGGATCGCCGGGGTCTTGGCGAGGATCTCCGAGACCGGGTAGCGCGACTCGCGGCGCACGGCCATGAAGATGCGGGGCATCACGGGGAAGTGGAACGCCATGTGGCACTCGTCCCCGCCCTTGCCGTAGTCGCCGAAGTAGTCGACCACGTCCTCCGGCCACTGGTTGGCCTCGGCCAGCAGCACCGTGTCCGGGTAGTGCGCGTCGATCTCGGCGCGCACCCGCTTGAGGAAGCGGTGCGACTGCGGCAGGTTCTCGCAGTTGGTGCCCTCCTCGGCGAAGAGGTAGGGCACGGCGTCGAGCCGGAAGCCGTCGATGCCCAGGTCCAGCCAGAACCGCAGCGCCGCCAGGATCTCCTCCTGCACCGCCGGGTTCTCGTAGTTGAGATCCGGCTGGTGGGAGAAGAACCGGTGCCAGTAGTACTGCTTGCGCACCGGGTCGAAGGTCCAGTTCGACGTCTCGGTGTCGACGAAGATGATCCGCGCGTCCTGGTACTGCTTGTCGTCGTCGGCCCACATGTAGTAGTCGCCGTACGGACCGTCGGGGTCGGTGCGCGACTGCTGGAACCACTCGTGCTGATCGCTCGTATGGTTCATGACAAAGTCGATGATGACGCGCATGCCGCGCTGGTGCGCCGCGTCCACGAACTCCACGAAGTCCGCCAGGTCGCCGAACTCCGGCAGCACCGAGGTGTAGTCGGAGACGTCGTAGCCGCCGTCGCGCAGCGGCGAGCGGAAGAACGGCGGCAGCCACAGGCAGTCGACGCCGAGCCACTGGAGGTAGTCCAGCTTGGCCGTCAGCCCCTTGAGGTCGCCGATGCCGTCGCCGTCGCTGTCCTGGAAGGACCGGACGAGCACCTCGTAGAAGACGGCGCGCTTGAACCAGTCGGGATCGCGGTCCTTGGCGGGCGTGTCCTCGAACGTGTCGGGGACGGGCTCATTGACGATCATGATGTGGGTGACCCTCCGATCGGTGAGGACGGTCGCAGCGAGAATACGTGCGCGGGCGCGAGGGCGCGGCCCGGCTCGAGGCGCACATAGTTGTCCCTGCCCCAGTGATAGGTCTCTCCGGTGAGCTCGTCGCGCACCGGCACGGAATCGCCCCACGCGAGGCCGAGTTCCGGCATGTCCAACGAGACCGTCGCCTCCTGGGTGTGGTGGGGGTCGAGGTTGACGACCGTGAGCACGCAGGAGCCGCCCGAGCGCTTGGAGTAGGCGATGACCGCGTCGTTGTCGGTGTGGTGGAAGCGCAGGTTGCGCAGGTACCGCAGGGCCGGCTGACGCCTCCTCAGCCGGTTCAGGAGCGTGATCAGCGGGGCCAGGCTGCGGCCCTCCCGCTCGGCCGCCGCCCAGTCGCGCGGCCGCAGTTGGTACTTCTCCGAGTCCAGGTACTCCTCGCTGCCCTCGCGCACCGGGGTGTTCTCGCACAGCTCGTAGCCGGCGTAGACGCCCCACGAGGGCGAGAGCGTCGCCGCGAGCACGGCCCGGACCTCGAAGGCTGGGCGGCCACCGTGCTGGAGGTAGGCGTGCAGGATGTCCGGCGTGTTCACGAAGAGGTTGGGCCGCATCACGGCGGCCGACTCCCGGGACAGCTCCGTCAGATAGTCGGTGATCTCCTGCTTGCCGTTGCGCCAGGTGAAGTAGGTGTACGACTGCTGGAACCCGACGGCGCCCAGCGTGCGCATCATCGCGGGCCGGGTGAACGCCTCGGCCAGGAAGACCACGTCGGGATCGGTCCGGCCGATCTCCGCGATCACCCGCTCCCAGAACACCACGGGCTTGGTGTGCGGGTTGTCGACCCGGAAGATCCGCACACCGTGCGCCATCCACAGCCGCAGCACCCGCAGCGTCTCCCGGACCAGCCCCTCGAAGTCCTCGTCGAACGCCAGCGGATAGATGTCCTGGTACTTCTTCGGCGGATTCTCGGCGAAGGCGATCGTGCCGTCGGCCCGGTGGTGGAACCACTCCGGGTGCTTGCCCACCCACGGATGGTCCGGGGAGCACTGGAGCGCGAAGTCCAGCGCCACCTCCATGCGCAGCTCCCGCGCCCGCGCCACGAAGTGGTCGAAGTCCTCGAAGGTGCCGAGGTCCGGGTGGATCGCGTCGTGCCCGCCCTCGGCCGAGCCGATCGCCCAGGGGCTGCCCACGTCGTACGGCCCCGCGGTGAGCGCGTTGTTCGGGCCCTTGCGGTAGGAGACGCCGATGGGGTGGACCGGTGGGAGGTAGACGACGTCGAAGCCCATCGCCGCCACCGCCGGCAGCCGCTCCGCGGCCGTACGGAACGTCCCGCTGCGGGGTGGGCCCCCGGCCGGCAGCACCGCGCCCTCCGAGCGGGGGAACAGCTCGTACCAGGAGCCGAACAGCGCCCTTTCGCGCTCCACCAGCACGGGCATCGGCCGGCTCGCCGTCAGCAGCTCGCGCAGCGGGTGCGCGGTGAGCGCGGCCGTGACCTCCGGCTCCAGGGCCGCGGCGAGCCGCTCCCCGGCGGGGCGCCCGGCGTCCCGCAGGACGTCCACGGCGGCCAGCACCGCCTCCCGGCCCCGGCCCTTGGGCACCCCGGCGGCCGCCCGCTCGTACAACTGGGCACCCTCCTGGAGCATCAGCTCCGCGTCCACCCCGGCCGGCACCTTGATCGCCGCGTGGTGGCGCCAGGTGCCGACGGGGTCGCTCCACGCCTCGACCGTGTACGTCCAGCGGCCCTCCGCGTCCGGCGTGACCTCCGCGCCCCAGCGGTCGGTGCCCGGATGCAGCTCGCGCATCGGCGTCCACGGGCCGGACCGCCCGGCGGCGTCCCGCAGCACGACGTTCGCCCCCACCGATTCGTGGCCCTCGCGGAAGACGGTGGCGGTCACCTCGAACGTCTCGCCCACGACCGCCTTGACCGGCCTTCGGCCGCAGTCGACGTGCGGGGAGAGGTCCAGGACGGGGATGCGACCGATCATGGGATCACCTGACGGGAGGGCGGGCGGACGGGGAATCCGGCGGCGGGTCCGGCGAGGTCTCTCTGTATACCGGTTGAGCCTTCCCGGGGGTGCCGCCCCGGCATGCCGGGTCCGGGTGAACTACCGGTGCGTAGTTAGCGTGGCACTGCCCGGGGAGGGCGCCGGGACCGCCGTCACCCGTAGGGAGTCTGCTCGTTGGGCCGAACGCGTGCAATGTGACGACACGGGGTACCCGGCGTCCGGACGGGGGAACGGGCTCCGTACGCCACCTTCGAAGGCCGTAGCGGCATTTGGCCTTCGGGTGTGGTGGTGTAGGCGGGGCGTATTTCGGGCTAGTCCGTTTGCGGTAGCGCGAGTTGATGGGCCGTCGGTGCGGACCTGCGCGTTCCGTCCGGCATGTGGACGGGTCTCTCCGTCCGGGCACTCCACCGGGGGGCGGGACCGGTGAATCTCCACCGGACGGACGGGCCACGCCGCTACCTTCGTCGTCGTGAAGGCCATTCGTCGATTCAGCGTGCGCCCCGTCCTTCCCGAGCCCCTGCGACCGCTCAGCGAGCTGGCGCGCAATCTGCGCTGGTCCTGGCATCCCGAGACACGTGAGTTGTTCCAGGCCGTCGACCCCGAGGAGTGGCGGGCCACCGGCGGTGACCCGGTGCGGCTGCTGGGCGCGGTCAGCGCCGAGCGGCTCGCGGAGCTGGCCGGCGACCGCCGGTTCCTGCGGCGGCTGGCCGCGGCCTCCGAGGACCTGCAGGACTACCTCACCGGCCGGCGCTGGTACCAGGAGCAGCCGCCGGGGCTGCCCCGGGCCGTCGCCTACTTCTCGCCCGAGTTCGGCATCACCGCCGCGCTGCCGCAGTACAGCGGCGGCCTCGGCATCCTCGCCGGCGACCACCTGAAGTCCGCCAGTGACCTCGGCGTGCCCCTGATCGGCGTCGGACTGCTCTACCGGCACGGATACTTCCGGCAGTCCCTCTCCCGCGAAGGCTGGCAGCAGGAGCACTATCCCCTGCTCGACCCGAACGAGCTGCCCCTGGCCCTGCTGCGCGAGCCCGACGGCAGCCCCGCCGGCGTGTCCCTGGCCCTGCCCGGCGGGCGCTGTCTGCGCGCGTACATCTGGCAGGCGCGGGTCGGCCGGGTGCCGCTGCTGCTGCTCGACTCGGACGTCGAGGAGAACGGGCCCGGCGAGCGCGACGTCACCGACCGGCTCTACGGCGGCGGCAGCGAGCACCGGCTGCTCCAGGAGATGCTGCTGGGCATCGGCGGCGTGCGCGCCGTGCGCGCGTACTGCCGGCTCACCGGGCACCCGGAGCCCGAGGTCTTCCACACCAACGAGGGCCACGCCGGCTTCCTCGGACTGGAGCGGATCCGCGAGCTCATCGACCGGGGCGCGGACTTCGACGGAGCCCTGGAGCGGGCGCGCGCGGGCGCCGTCTTCACCACGCACACCCCCGTACCGGCCGGTATCGACCGGTTCGACCGCGAGCTGGTCGCCCGGCACTTCGGCGACGACGGCGAACTGCCCGGGCTGGACCCCGCCCGGGTCCTCGCGCTCGGCGCGGAGGACTATCCCGGCGGCGAGCCGCACGTGTTCAACATGGCCGTGATGGGCCTGCGGCTCGCCCAGCGCGCCAACGGCGTCTCGACCCTGCACGGGAGGGTCAGCCGGGAGATGTTCGCCGGGCTGTGGCCGGGCTTCGACGCCGACGAGGTGCCGATCACCTCGGTGACCAACGGGGTGCACGCCCCCACCTGGGTCGCCCCCGAGGTGTTCCGGCTCGGCGCCCGCCAGATCGGCGTCGGCCGCGCCGAGGACGCGCTCAGTGTCGGCGGCGCCGAGCGCTGGGACTCCGTCGCCGACATCTCCGACGCGGACATCTGGGAGCTCCGCCGCACCCTGCGCGAGCAGCTGGTCGAGGAGGTGCGGCAGCGGCTGCGCGTCTCCTGGCGCGAGCGCGGCGCCGGCAGTGCCGAACTCGGCTGGATCGAGGACGTCCTGGACCCCGGCGTCCTCACCATCGGCTTCGCCCGGCGCGTGCCCTCGTACAAGCGGCTCACCCTGATGCTGCGCGACCGGGAGCGGCTGACGCGACTGCTGCTGCACCCCGAGCGCCCCGTCCAGATCGTCGTCGCGGGCAAGGCCCACCCGGCCGACGACGGCGGCAAGCGCCTGGTGCAGGAGCTCGTCCGGTTCGCCGACGACCCGCGCGTCCGCCACCGCCTGGTCTTCCTGCCCGACTACGGCATGGCCATGGCGCAGAAGCTCTACCCCGGCTGCGACGTGTGGCTGAACAACCCGCTGCGGCCGCTGGAGGCGTGCGGCACCTCGGGAATGAAGGCCGCGCTCAACGGCTGTCTGAACCTCTCCGTCCTCGACGGCTGGTGGGACGAGTGGTACGAGCCCGACTTCGGCTGGGCCATCCCCACCGCCGACGGCGCCGCCGTGGACGAGGACCGCCGCGACGACCTGGAGGCCGCCGCGCTGTACGAGCTGCTGGAGCAGCGGGTCGCGCCGCGCTTCTACGACCGGGGCGCGGACGGGCTGCCCGGCCGCTGGATCGAGATGGTCCGTCACACCCTCGCCAACCTGGGTCCCAAGGTCCTCGCGGGGCGCATGGTGCGCGAGTACGTGGAGCGGCTGTACGGGCCCGCCGCCGAGGCCCAGCGGTCGCTGAGCGCCGAGGCCGCGGAGGAGCTCGCGGCCTGGAAGGCCCGGGTACGGGCGGCCTGGCCGCGGGTGGCCGTCGACCACGTGGAGACCGTCTCGGACACCGAGCTCAACGGCACCGCCGAGCTGGGCTCCACCTTCGGGCTGCGGGTGAGCGTCACCCTCGGCGACCTCGATCCGTCCGACGTCGAGGTGCAGGCCGTCGCCGGCCGGGTGGACCCGGCGGACCGGCTGACGGCGACCGCCACCTTCCCGCTCAAGTTGATCGGGATGTCGATCGGCACCTGGATGACGTTGCCCGAGATCACACCGGGTGATCCCTTGGCGAC
>NZ_JBFAPH010000034.1:0-30393 GCF_040675635.1 Streptomyces sp. NPDC049577 | reverse complement strand
CGCCTGCGTCGCCGTGACGCCTTGACGGCGCGTCAAAGTGCCCGGCCCCCTCTTCGAGGGGGCCGGGCACTTTGACGTCTACCGTCCGCGCAGCGCGCGGTACCGCTTGACCAGGGTCGCCGTCGACGCGTCGAGGCCCGGGACGTCCGCGCCCTCCGTCAGGGCCGGCTCCACCCGCTTCGCCAGGACCTTGCCCAGCTCGACGCCCCACTGGTCGAAGGAGTCGATGTTCCAGATCGCGCCCTGGACGAAGACCTTGTGCTCGTACAGGGCGATGAGCTGACCGAGCACCGACGGCGTCAGTTCGCCCGCGAGGATGGTCGTCGTCGGGCGGTTGCCCCGGAAGGTCTTGTGCGGGACGAGCTCCGCGGGAACGCCCTCCGCGGCGACCTCTTCCGGCGTCTTGCCGAAGGCCAGCGCCTGGCCCTGGGCGAAGAGGTTGGCCATGAGCAGGTCGTGCTGCGCCACGAGCCCAGGCTCCAGGTCGTCCACGGGCCGGGCGAAGCCGATGAGGTCGGCCGGGATGAGCTTCGTCCCCTGGTGGATCAACTGGTAGTAGGCGTGCTGCCCGTTGGTGCCGGGCGTGCCCCAGACGACCGGGCCGGTCTGCCAGCCGACGGGGCGTCCCTCGCGGTCGACGGACTTGCCGTTGGACTCCATGTCCAGCTGCTGGAGGTACGCCGTGAACTTCGACAGGTAGTGGCTGTAGGGCAGCACCGCGTGCGACTGGGCGTCGTGGAAGTCGCCGTACCAGATCCCCAGCAGGCCCAGCAGCAGCGGGGCGTTCTCCTCCGGCGGGGCCGTGCGGAAGTGCTCGTCCATGAGGTGGAAGCCGGCCAGCATCTCGCGGAAGCGGTCCGGGCCGATGGCGAGCATCAGGGACAGGCCGATGGCCGAGTCGTAGGAGTAGCGGCCGCCGACCCAGTCCCAGAACTCGAACATGTTGGCGGTGTCGATGCCGAAGTCGGCGACCTTCCCGGCGTTCGTGGAGAGCGCCACGAAGTGCTTGGCCACCGCCTCCTCACCCGCCCGCAGCTCCGTCAGCAGCCAGTTCCGCGCGGACGTCGCGTTGGTGATGGTCTCGATCGTGGTGAAGGTCTTCGAGGCGACGATGAACAGCGTCTCCGCGGGGTCCAGGTCCCGCACGGCCTCGTGCAGATCGGCGCCGTCGACGTTCGAGACGAAACGGAACGTCATGTCCCGGGCGGTGTAGGCACGCAGCGCCTCGTACGCCATGGCGGGACCGAGGTCGGAGCCGCCGATGCCGATGTTGACGACATTGCGGATGCGCTTGCCCGTGTGCCCCTTCCAGTCGCCCGACAGAACGCGGTCGCAGAAGACCTGCATCTTGCGCAGGACGGCGTGCACGGCGGGGACGACGTTCTCCCCGTCGACCTCGACGACGGCCGATTCCGGGGCGCGCAGGGCGGTGTGCAGCACCGCGCGGCCCTCGGTGTTGTTGATCTTCTCGCCGCGGAACATCGCGTCACGCAGCCCGGCCACACCGGTGGCGGCGGCGAGCTCGCGCAGCAGGCGCAGCGTCTCGTCGGTGACGAGGTGCTTGGAGTAGTCCAGGTACAGGTCGCCGACGCTCAGCGCGTACTTCTCGGCGCGGCCCGGATCGTCGGCGAAGAGCTGACGCAGATGCACCTCCCCCAGCTCGTCCTTGTGCTTGACCAGAGCGTTCCACTCCGGCATCCGGTCGAGCCTGCCGCGGCCTGCTGCGTTCATCCCGTACATCAGCCCATTCTTCTCGTAGCTGCCCCGCCGGAATACAACCTAATTGATGAAAAGGGCCCGGCCGTGCACCCATGTCAGGTGTACGGCCGGGCCGCTTTGAAACATCTCGGATCGCGCTGGTCAGATCTCGCCGCGCAGCTTGGCGAGCGCCTCGGCGAGGATGGCCTCGCCGTCGGCGTCACTGCGCCGCTCCCGGACGTACGCCAGATGGGTCTTGTACGGCTCGGTGCGCGGCGGGTCCGGCGGGTTGTCCCGGTCCTGGCCGGCCGGGAAGCCGCAGCGCGGGCAGTCCCAGGTGTCCGGCACCTGTGCGTCGCTGGCGAAGCTCGGCTGCGTCTCGTGCCCGTTGGAGCACCAGAAGGAGATGCGCAGGCGCGGCGCGGACTCGCCCCGCTCGGCCTCCCCCATCGGCCCCGCCCCGACCCGGCTTCCTCGGATCGCGTTGCCACTTGCCACGGTCGTAACTCCCTGCGTGATGGTGCTGCACTGTGCCGATCAGCGGCCGCGCCGCGGGGCCGGCAAATCCGCTCCGCTGCGGGCGCCCCAGTCTACGTAAGGCCCAACGCGCGTCCAGTGGTAGGAGTTACAGCCCGGCCGCGACAGGACGCGTGGCCCATCATAGGCCGCGCGTGCGACGGTGCGTCAGCTGTCGAGCTTCATCAGCACGCCGAGGGCGACGATGCAGGCGAACCACAGCAGGCCGACGACGATGGTGATGCGGTCGAGGTTGCGCTCCGCGACGGAGGAACCGCCGACGGAGGACTGCATACCGCCGCCGAACATGTCGGACAGGCCGCCGCCCTTCCCCTTGTGCATGAGCACCAGCATCATCATCAGCAGGCTGAAGACGATGAGGGCGATCGAGAACCCGATGACCACGGCTGACCAACTCTCTCGGACTGTCTTACGGATCTGAGCGGTGAGGGCCGGGTGCGGCTGCTGCTGCGCGCCGCTCCCGGCCCCGACAGGGTACGACGAGGGCGGGCCCTCGTCATAGCCGTCACCTGCTGCTGCGGGCCGGCTACTGGTCGCCGAAACGGATGATCTTCACGAATTCGTCGACGTCCAGCGCGGCCCCGCCGATCAGGGCGCCGTCCACATCGGGCTGCGCCATGATCGCGGCGATGTTGCCCGACTTCACCGAGCCGCCGTACTGGATGCGGATCCCGTCGGCGACCTCGCGGCCGTAGAGCTCGGCGAGGCGGCCGCGGATGGCCCCGCAGACCTCCTGGGCGTCCTCGGGCGTGGCGACCTCGCCGGTGCCGATGGCCCACACCGGCTCGTAGGCGATGACGATCGTCCCGGCCTGGTCGGCCGGGACGTCCTTCAGGGCGCCGTCGACCTGGGCGAGGGTGTGCGCGACCTGGTTGCCGGCCTTGCGGACGTCCAGGCCCTCGCCGACGCACAGGATCGGGGTGAGGCCGTGCCGGAAGGCGGCCTTGACCTTGGCGTTGCAGATCTCGTCCGTCTCGCCGTGGTACTGGCGGCGCTCGGAGTGGCCGATCGCCACGTAGGCGCACTTCAGCTTGGCGAGCATGGCGCCGGAGATCTCGCCGGTGTACGCGCCGGAGTCGTGCGCGGACAGGTCCTGCGCGCCGTACTTGATCTTGAGCTTGTCGCCGTCGACCAGCGTCTGCACCGAGCGCAGATCGGTGAAGGGCGGCAGGACGGCGACCTCGACGGCCTCGTAGTCCTTGTCGGCGAGGGTGAAGGCGAGCTTCTGGACGTGCGCGATGGCCTCGAGGTGGTTGAGGTTCATCTTCCAGTTGCCCGCCATCAGCGGGGTGCGTGCAGTCACGGTGGTTCAGTCCTCCAGTGCGGCGAGGCCGGGGAGCGTCTTGCCCTCGAGGTACTCGAGGCTGGCGCCGCCGCCGGTCGAGATGTGGCCGAAAGCCGATTCGTCGAAGCCCAGCAGGCGCACGGCCGCGGCCGAGTCGCCGCCGCCGACGACGGTGAAGGCGGAGCTGTCGAGCAGGCCCTGGGCGACGGCCTTGGTGCCGTTCGCGTAGTCGGGGTGCTCGAAGACGCCCATCGGGCCGTTCCAGAAGACGGTGGCCGCGTCGGCGAGCTTCGCGGCGTAGAGCTCGCGGGTCTTCGGGCCGATGTCCAGGCCCTCCTTGTCGGCCGGGATGGCGTCCGAGGAGACGATGTCCGGGTTGGCCGGGGCCTTGGTCTTCAGGTCCGGGAAGTCGGCCGAGACCAGCACGTCGACGGGGAGGACGAACTCCACGCCGCGCTTCTCGGCCCGCTCCAGGTACTCCTGGCAGACCGGGACCTGGTCCTCCTGGAGCAGGGAGATGCCGACCTCGTGGCCCTTGGCCTTGAGGAAGGTGTAGGACATGCCGCCGCCGATGAGGATGCGGTCCGCCTTCTCCAGCAGGTTGTCGATGACGCCCAGTTTGTCGGAGACCTTGGCGCCGCCGAGGACGACGACGTAGGGGCGGGCCACGTCCTCGGTGAGCTTCTTCAGCACGCCGACCTCGGTGGCGATCAGGTCGCCGGCGGCGTGCGGGAGCCGCGCGGGGAGGTCGAAGACCGAGGCGTGCTTGCGGTGCACGGCGCCGAAGCCGTCGCCCACGTAGAGGTCGGCCAGGGTGGCCAGCTCGTCGGCGAAGGCGCCGCGCTCGGCGTCGTCCTTGCTGGTCTCGCCCGGGTTGAAACGGAGGTTCTCCAGCAGCGTGACCTCGCCGTCGCCGAGTGCGGCGACGGTGGCCTTCGCGCTGTCACCCACCGTGTCGGTGGCGAACGAGACGTCCTTGCCCAGGATATCGCCGAGCCGGCCGGCGACCGGGGCCAGGGAGAACGTGGGGTCGGGAGCGCCCTTGGGGCGGCCCAGGTGGGAGGCGACGATCACCTTGGCGCCCGCCTCGGCGAGCTTGGCGATGGTCGGCGCGACGGCGCGGATGCGGCCGTCGTCGGTGATGGTGGTGCCGTCGAGCGGCACGTTGAGGTCGGCGCGGACGAAGACTCGCCTGCCCGCGACGCCGCCCTGGATGAGTTCGTCGATCGTCTTCATGGAGTGACTCCGGTGACCTGTGGTGGGGTCGGGTCATGGAACGGGGCCCGTACGACGCGTCGTCGCGTCGTGCGAGCCCCATCCTCACATCTCGGTTCCTGTGACCGTGGTCAGCAGGCCGTCAGAGCTGGCCGCCGACGAAGGTGGTCAGGTCCACCAGGCGGTTGGAGTAGCCCCACTCGTTGTCGTACCAGCCGACGATCTTGACCTGCTTGCCCTGCGCCATCGTCAGGGAGGCGTCGAAGGTGCAGGAGGCCGGCCAGTTGACGATGTCGGAGGAGACGATCTGGTCCTCGGTGTACTCGAGGATGCCCTTCAGCTGGCCCTCGGCGGCCTTCTGGAAGGCGGTGTTGATCTCGTCCTTGGTGACCTCGCGGTCCAGCTCGACGACCAGGTCGGTGACGGAGCCGGTGGGGACCGGGACGCGCATGGCGATGCCGTCCAGCTTGCCCTTGAGCTGCGGGAGGACCAGGGCGGTGGCCTTGGCGGCACCGGTCGAGGTCGGGATGATGTTCTGCGCGGCGGCGCGGGCGCGGCGCAGGTCGCTGTGCGGGAAGTCCAGGATGCGCTGGTCGTTGGTGTACGCGTGGACCGTCGTCATCAGGCCCTTGACGATGCCGAAGGTCTCGTCCAGCACCTTCGCCATCGGCGCCACGCAGTTGGTGGTGCAGGAGGCGTTGGAGATGACGTGGTGGTTGGCCGCGTCGTACTTGTCCTGGTTGACACCCATGACGATGGTGATGTCCTCGCCCTTGGCGGGCGCGGAGATCAGGACCTTCTTGGCACCGGCGGCGAGGTGCTTCGCGGCGTCCTCACGCTTGGTGAAGATGCCGGTGGACTCGATGACGATGTCCGCGCCGAGCTCCGCCCAGGGCAGGTTCGCCGGGTCGCGCTCCGCCAGCGTCTTGAAGGTCTGGTTGCCGACGGTGATGGTGTCGTCGGTGTGGCTGACCTCGTGCTTCAGACGACCCAGGATGGTGTCGTACTTCAGCAGGTGCACCAGGGTGGCGTTGTCGGTCAGGTCGTTGACACCGACGATCTCGATGTCCGCACCCTGCTCCAGGAGCGCACGGAAATAGTTACGACCGATACGGCCAAAGCCGTTGATGCCTACGCGGATCGTCACGAACCGATCTCCTCGTTGGTGTGCCGGGCTGTCCGCCGGCGGCTGTTTGGGATGTCCCCGACCACCACCGACCCTACCTCTAAGAAGGGCTCGACGTGACATTGGCGGCGCTGGGGACCGTGCCCCGGTAGGGGGACACGGACCCGGGGGCGTACGAGCGTCTGTCAGGCGCTCAGAGCGTGCAGAGCGGCGCTCATCAGAGCAGTGCGCTCACCCGTATCGGTGATGTGCTCCAGACCGAATCCGAGCAGCACGGTGGTTCTTGTGGTAATGGCGGCCGAAGCGTGGAAGAGCTCGCGCGAGCGGGCCCAGTCGCCGGTGTTCACGGGGCTGCCGGCCGGCTGGCCGGGGACGGCCCAGGGCCCCAGCGAGGTTTCGAAGCCCTCCGTGGACAACTCCTTGCCACCGGCGGTGACGACGGTGCCGTCGACGAAGGCGCCACGCCCGCCGACCCCGCTGTCGGTGACGTAGGAGACGACCACCTCGGCCTTGCGGCCGGCATAGGCGCTCAGGTCGACGGAGACGGGCCGCCAGCCCTCGGAGGTGCCGGTGAAGCGGTTCCAGGTGCCCGTGGTGCCCGTGGGCACACATCCGCCGTCACGCACCGTGAGGTAGTGGGCCAGGAAGGGGTGCTGGGCGAGGAGGGAGCCGTCGCCGCAGCCGGTGGGGGCGCCGGTGGTGGTGCCGCCGTTCGCGTCGGGCAGGGTGGTCCAGTCGTCCTGGCCGACGGTGTGGGCCTCGATCAGGACGTTGTCGTAGCCCTGTTCCGTGTCGTGGCTGAGCCGGAAGGACAGGGTCGGCCGTTCGGCGGCGGCGGTACCGGTCAGATCGACCGTGCGGGCCAGCCGCATCCAGGCGTTGTCCTGGTGCCGCGCGGCGGCCATCCAGTCGCCCTCGTACGGCTGGAAGGGGGAGCGGGCGCCCGGGTAGTCGCCGGCGGAGGCACTGCGGAACTGCGGGAAGCGGTCCGGCGGCAGCGTGTCGGAGGTGACGGTGTACGCGCCGGCGGTGCGCAGGGCGTGGTCGGGCGTCCCGGTCAGCGCGGCCCGGACGCCCGCGAGGCGGCCGGCGCCGGTGAAGCGGGCGGGCTTGTCGAGGGAGAGCCGTCCGCCCGCGCCCAGGTAGTACTGGCTGAAGTCGTCGGTGCTGCCCGCGTCGAGGCGGACGTTCCCGCCCGCCTGCTCGCCGGCGGCGACGAGCCTGCCGCCCTCGTTGAGGTAGTCGCGGACCGCGAGCATGGTGCCGCCGCTCGGCTTGCCCGCGCCGGAGGCCCAGACGACGGTCCTGAAGTGGCCGAGGACGCCGAGCGCGTGGGGCGTGCCCTGTGTGGCGACGTCCCAGACGACGGCCCGGTGCCCGCTACGGGCGAGGGCCTCGGTGTACGCGCCGGCGTTCCGGGACGCGGCCGTGCCGCCCTCGTCGGCGACGACGAGGGTGTCGGCGCGTGGGCGTTCGGCGACGGTGTAGGTGAACGGCTCGCTCCGGGTCGCCCTGCCCGCACGCGTACGGCCCGTGAACCAGACCGTCACCTTCGCGCCGGGGCGCGCCGCGGGGACGGTGGCCCGGTACTGGTCGAAGCGGAGGTTGTCCTGGCCGCCGTAGCGTGTGCCGCCCTTCCAGGGCCCCAGGGGCGCGGTGTGCGGACGGCCGCCGTCGACGCGGTAGTTCAGCCGCTTGTCGCGGACGCTCTTGCGCGCGGTGACGGCGACGGTCTGTCCGCCGCCGCGCGCGTAGGAGGTGGTGAAGGCGTCGGGGGTGAAGTCCGGGGCGGTCATGCCGACCGAGGAGACGGGCTGGTCGGGGCCGGCCGCGTGGCCGGCGGTCTCGGCGACGGAGAGGGCGAAGGGGATGTTCTTCGCGAACTCGGCCTGGATCAGCTTCTCGTCGTCGGGGAAGCTGAAGACCGACGGGCAGTCGGCCGGGTTCCAGCGGCCGCTGGTGTCGGTCCGGGAGGCGGTCTGGCAGGTCGACATCTCCGGGGTGAACATCATCGTCCCGTTGACGTTGCCCGCGTGGCCGTCGGCCTCGCCGTTGGTGGTGTAGAGCTCGGAGGACAGCTCCGGGCGGTAGCCGGGGACGGCCGACTTCTCCGGGGTGCCGGCGAGGGCCTTGTAGAGGACGTCGTCCGGGGTGTGCGTGGCGACCTGCCAGCCGACGCCGTAGAGCAGGAGTTCGGCGGCCGAGTGGTAATTGACGGCGTAGGCGAAGCGGTGGCGCTTCTCGAACGCGTCGAGGGCGCGGGTCTCCGGCTCGGAGGCGGGGCCCGGGCCGCGGTAGGTCTCGGAGGCCGGGTTGGGCGAGGAGCCCTCGTTGTCGTAGCCCCATTTGTAGGGGAAGTTGCGGTTGAGGTCGACGCCGTCGCCCGGGGTGATCTTCCCGTCGCCGTTGTTGTCGCGCAGGTTCTTGCGCCACAGGCGGGTGGCGGGGCTCTGGAAGGTGTAGTCGTAGCCGTCGGGGTTGGCGGAGAGCACGAACCACAGCTCGGTGCGGTCCACGATCTTCGTGATCCGCTCGTCCTTGCCGTAGCCGTCGAGGAAGCGGTGCATCAGCCGCCGGGTCATCTCGGGGGTGATCCACTCGCGGGCGTGCTGGTTGGACATGTAGAGCACGGCGGGCCGGGCCCCGTCGGGCACCTTGCGCGCGTCGCGGGAGAGCTTGAGCGCGAGGATGTCCTGGCCGCGCGTGGTCTTCCCGATGCTGACGACCTTGGTGAGCCCGGGGTGGGCGCGGGCCGTGTCGGTGATCTCCTGCTGGAGCCCGTTCCTGCCGCTGTACGGGCGGAAGACCCCGTCTCCGGCGGCGCGGAGCCGCTCGCGGGCGCGCGGGGTGAGCTTCTTCTCGGCGAGCGGTAAGCCTTGCCGACGGAGTCCGGCGGCCTGCGTGCCGGTGAGGTAGAGCTCGACGGGCACCGCCGTGCGGCCGTCCGGCCGGGCTGTGAGTTCGGTGCCGTCGACGCCTGCCTCGAGCAGGAGCGGGACCTGCTCGGCGGTGACGTCGGCGGTCCAGACGGTCAGTGCGTCGCCGCCGCCCGGGGCGGGGCCCGGAACCGGTTGTGCGTGCGCGAAGGGTGCGGCGGCGAGCCCGCCGATCACCAGCGAAGCCGCTGCGAGAACCGATCTCGCCCTGCGTCTCATGAGCCCCCCTTGCGGTTGACTGCCACGTCAGTGCACGGGGGCCAGGCTGGTGGGGGCGCGTGGCCATGTCAACGACGCGTTTCGGCCTGCGGCCTGCGGCCCGCACCCGGTTGTGGGCAGTCGTTCCGCCGGGGCGATGGGGTACCTCCCATGCCGTTCAGGCAAGGGGGGAGGGTGGGCACAACCCACCCACGGTCCGCACCGGGCAGGCGGGCGCCCGCCCAAAGCGCGGGCAGGTGGGTTCGATCGGTGCGGACCGGCGGTCCGGTTGTGCCCACCCGTGCCGCCCTGCGGCACGACTGCCCACAACCGCGTCGGGTGGCCGCTACCCCACCATCCCCTCGGCCATTTCCTCCGTCAGCTCCGAGAGATTCGACTCCGTGCCCGGAATGCCGAGGTCCTGGGCCCGCTTGTCGGCCATGGCCAGGAGGCGCCGGATCCGTCCGGCGACCGCGTCCTTCGTCAGCGGCGGGTCGGCGAGCGCGCCGAGCTCCTCCAGCGACGCCTGCTTGTGCTCCATCCGCAGCCGCCCGGCCGCCGCGAGGTGCTCGGGCACCTCCTCGCCCAGAATCTCGAGCGCCCGCTGCACCCGCGCCCCCGCGGCCACCGCGGCGCGCGCCGACCGGCGCAGGTTGGCGTCGTCGAAGTTGGCCAGGCGGTTGGCCGTGGCGCGCACCTCGCGGCGCATGCGCCGCTCCTCCCACGCCAGGACGGACTCGTGCGCACCGAGGCGCGTCAACAGCGCGCCGATCGCGTCACCGTCCCGGACGACGACGCGGTCCACTCCGCGGACCTCGCGCGCCTTGGCCGCGATCTGCAGTCTGCGGGCCGCGCCGACCAGGGCCAGGGCCGCCTCGGGGCCCGGGCAGGTCACCTCTAGGGAGGACGAGCGGCCGGGCTCGGTGAGCGAGCCGTGGGCGAGGAAGGCGCCCCGCCAGGCGGCCTCGGCGTCGCAGGTGGCTCCGGAGACGACCTGCGGGGGCAGGCCGCGGATCGGCCGGCCGCGGCCGTCGACCAGGCCGGTCTGGCGCGCCAGCTGGTCACCGCCCGCCACCACCCGCACCACGTACCGGCTGCCCCGGCGCAGCCCGCCGGGGGCCATCACCACCAGGTCGGAGGCGTGCCCGAAGATCTCCAGGATGTCCTTCCGCAGCCGCCGGGCCGCGATCCCGGTGTCCAGCTCCGCCTCGATCACGATGCGCCCGCTGACCAGGTGCAGTCCGCCCGCGAACCGCAGGATGGCCGAGACCTCCGCTTTCCGGCAGCAGGTCCGGGTGACGGGGAGCCGGGAGATTTCGTCCTTCACCGCTGCCGTCATCGCCATGGGCCGATCCTTCCATGCATCCGAAAAATACGGTCGTACGCGGCGGCCAGCAGCTCCGGGTCGTGCGTCGGGGCACCCTTGCCGTCGGCGGCCACCGGCGCCAGCTCGACCGCGGCGCCGAGCCGCTTGGCGGCGTCGGTGAGGGAATCCCGGTCGGGCACGGCGGCCTCGTCGGCCAGCACCACGTCCAGGGCGAGTTTAGGGGCGTGTCGGGCCAAAACCTCCAAATGACGCTGCGGGGAGAAGCCCTCGGTTTCACCCGGCTGCGGCGCAAGGTTCAGCGAGAGCACCCGGCGGGCCTTGGTCTGCTGGAGCGCATCGAGCAGCTCGGGCACCAGCAGGTGCGGGATGACGGAGGAGAACCAGGAGCCCGGCCCGAGGACCACCCAGTCGGCGTCCAGCACGGCCTCGACGGCCTCCGGCACGGCCGGCGGGTCCTCCGGGACGACGTGCACGGACTGCACCTCGCCGGGGGTGAGCGCCACGGTGGCCTGGCCCCGGACGGTGCTGACGGTGTCGGGCTCGGCCGGGTCGTGGCCGCGCACCAGGGCCTGGAGCTCCAGCGGCACGGCGGACATGGGCAGCACCCTGCCGTGCGCGCCGAGCAGCTTGCCGACCAGGTCGAGGGCCTGGACGTGATCGCCGAGCTGCTCCCAGAGGGCCACGATCAGCAGGTTGCCGACGGCATGGCCGTGCAGCTCGCCGCGGCTGACGAAGCGGTGCTGGACGACGCGGGACCAGGTGCGGCCCCAGTCGTCGTCGCCGCAGAGGGCGGCGAGCGCCTTGCGGAGGTCGCCGGGGGGCAGCACGCCCAGCTCGTCGCGGAGCCGGCCGCTGGAGCCGCCGTCGTCGGCGACGGTCACCACGGCCGTCAGGTCACCGGTGATCCGGCGCAGCGCGGCGAGCGAGGCGGACAGGCCGCGGCCGCCGCCGAGCGCGACGACCTTGGGCTGCGCGCGGCGGTGCGGCCGGCCCGCGCGGGCGGCGGCACCCTGCGGGCCGCCGGGGACGAGCCGGCGCACGCGGCGCAGCCGGAAGGAACGGCCGGTCACTCGCGCCCCATGTCCCGGTGGACGACGACGGTCTCGACGCCCTCGGAGACGAGGCGGTGGGCGAGCTTCTCGGACATCGCGACGGAACGGTGCTTGCCGCCGGTGCAGCCGACCGCGATCGTCACGTAGCGCTTGCCCTCGCGGCGGTAGCCGGCGGCGATCAGCTGGAGCAGCTCGGTGTAGCGGTCGAGGAACTCCTTGGCGCCCGGCTGGTTGAAGACGTACCCCGAGACCTCCTCGTTGAGGCCGGTGAAGGGGCGCAGCTCGGGGACCCAGTGCGGGTTGGGCAGGAAGCGGCAGTCGACGACGAGGTCGGCGTCGACCGGCAGGCCGTACTTGTAGCCGAAGGACATCACCGTGGCCCGCAGCTCCGGCTCCTCCTCGCCGGCGAACTGGGCGTCCATCTTGGCGCGCAGCTCGTGGACGTTGAGGCTGGAGGTGTCGATGACCAGGTCGGCGTCGCCGCGCAGCTCGCGCAGCAGGTCCCGCTCGGCCGCGATGCCGTCGACGATGCGGCCGGAGCCCTGCAGCGGGTGCGGGCGGCGCACCGACTCGAAGCGGCGCACGAGGGCGTCGTCGGACGCCTCCAGGAAGATCACCCGGCGCTTGACCTTCTTGGCGGCCAGGTCCGCGAGGGACTCGCGCAGGTTGTCGAAGAAGCGGCGGCCGCGCACGTCGACGACGACGGCGATGCGGGCGACATTGCCCTGCGAGCGGGCGCCGAGGTCGACCATGGTGGGGATGAGGGCCGGCGGCAGGTTGTCCACGACGAACCAGCCGAGGTCCTCCAGACACTTCGCGGCGGTGCTGCGGCCCGCCCCCGACATGCCGGAGATGATCACCAGCTCGGGGATGCCCGCCGTCTCGCCGGTCACATCCGCCGTCGTGCCCGTACTCACCTGTGCTCCGTCCCGTTCGATGCCGTTCATGCCGTTTCCCCCGTTCTGCCGGCGGCGCCGCCGGCGCCGTCCGTTCTTCCATACTGCGGTCTGGACCGTGCTGCCGTGACGCGTACGGCCTCCATCATTCCTCCGCGTCGTCCATGATCTCGCCCGTGGCCATGTTGACGGCCGGGGCGGGCGGTGCCGCGGCGGCGAGAGCGGCGGCGACGGTCTCGGCCGTCTTGCGCCCGATGCCCGGCGTCTCGCAAATCTGTTCGACAGTTGCGGCGCGCAGCCGTTTGAGGGAGCCGAAGTGCTTCAGCAGGGCCTGCTTGCGGGTCTGGCCCAGCCCCGGCACCGTGTCGAGCGGGCTCGCCTTCATGGTCCTGGCGCGCTTGCCCCGCTGGTAGGTGATCGCGAACCGGTGCGCCTCGTCACGGACGCGCTGGAGCAGGTACAGGCCCTCACTGGTGCGCGGGAGGATCACCGGATCGTCCTCGCCGGGCAGCCAGACCTCCTCCAGGCGCTTGGCCAGGCCGCAGACGGCCACATCGGTGACGCCGAGCTCCGCCAGCGCCCGCCCGGCGGCCGCGACCTGCGGCGCACCGCCGTCGACGACGACGAGCTGCGGCGGGTAGGCGAAGCGCCTGGGCCGGCCGTCGTCGTCGAGGCGGCCGCCCTCGACCTCGACGGAGTTCTCCTCCGACCACTCCCCCTCCTTCTGCTTCTCCTGCAGATAGCGGCGGAAGCGCCGGCCGACGACCTCGTGCATCGAGCGGACGTCGTCCTGCCCCTCGAAGGTCTTGATCTGGAAGCGCCGGTACTCGCTCTTGCGGGGCAGCCCGTCCTCGAAGACGACCATGGACGCCACCACGTCCTGGCCCTGGAGGTGGGAGATGTCGAAGCACTCGATGCGCAGCGGCGCGGAGTCCAGCCCGAGGGCCTCGGCGATCTCCTCCAGCGCGCGCGAGCGGGTGGTCAGGTCGGAGGCGCGCTTGGTCTTGTGCAGGACGAGGGCCTGCTGGGCGTTGCGCTGGACCGTGGCCATCAGGTCCTTCTTGTCGCCGCGCTGCGGGATGCGCAGGTCGACGCGGGCGCCGCGGCGGTCGGAGAGCCACTGCTGGACGGGGTCGACCGGCTCGGGCAGGGCGGGGACGAGGACCTCCTTGGGCACGGCGTCGCCGCGCTCCTCCCCGTAGAGCTGCTGGAGGGCGTGCTCGACGAGGCCGGCGGTGTCGACGGCCTCGACCTTGTCCGTCACCCAGCCGCGCTGGCCGCGCACCCGGCCGCCGCGCACGTGGAAGATCTGCACGGCCGCCTCGAGTTCGTCCTCGGCGACGGCGATGAGGTCGGCGTCGGTGGCGTCGGCGAGGACGACGGCGTTCTTCTCCATGGCGCGCTTGAGCGCCTCTATGTCGTCGCGCAGCCGGGCGGCCCGCTCGTACTCCATCTCCTCGGCGGCCTCGTGCATCTGCCGCTCCAGGCGCCGGATGTACGCGCCGGTACGGCCGGCCATGAAGTCGCAGAACTCCTCGGCCAGTTCGCGGTGCTCCTCGGGGCTGACGCGGCCGACGCAGGGGGCCGAGCACTTGCCGATGTAGCCGAGCAGACAGGGGCGGCCGATCTGGGCGGAGCGCTTGAACACCCCGGCCGAGCAGGTGCGCACGGGGAAGACCCGCAGCATCAGGTCGACGGTCTCGCGGATGGCCCACGCGTGGGCGTACGGGCCGAAGTAGCGCACGCCCTTCTTCTTCGGCCCGCGCATGACCTGCACGCGCGGGAACTCCTCGCCCAGGGTGACGGCGAGGGAGGGGTAGCTCTTGTCGTCGCGGTACTTCACGTTGAAGCGCGGGTCGTACTCCTTGATCCAGGAGTACTCGAGCTGCAGCGCCTCGACCTCGGTGGAGACCACGGTCCACTCCACGGAGGAGGCGGTGGTGACCATGGTGCGGGTGCGCGGGTGCAGGCCGGCGAGGTCCTGGAAGTACGAGGAGAGCCGCTGGCGCAGGCTCTTCGCCTTCCCGACGTAGATCACCCGGCCGTGCTCGTCCCGGAATCTGTAGACCCCCGGCGAGTCGGGGATCTGTCCCGGCTTGGGTCGGTAGCTGCTGGGGTCGGCCATGTCACACACCCTACTTGCGGGCACTGACAACTCCATGGTCCGGCCGCCGGCCGGAAACCACCCTCCCGGTGCGGCCCGGGCACGGCTCCGGCCCCGGCAGGGGTGGCTGCCGGGGCCGGAGCGATGGGGGGTGGTTCAGTGGTGCGTGCGCCGGTGCCTGCGGACGGCCACGACGCCCAGGCCGAGGGCCAGGGCGGCGGCGCCGCCCGCGGCGGTGGCGACGGCCGGCGAGCCGTCGTCGTGCGCGGTGCGGGCGGGGGCCGGGGCCGCCGCGGTCCGGTCCGCCGCGTCCGTGCCGCCGGACCGCTCGTCGTAGCCGCCGGCCAGGCCCTTCCCGTCGTACGCGGAGCCGGGCAGCTTGTCGCCGTAGGCCTTGTGGACCCGTTCCCGGTAGGCGTCGACCGTGGTGCCGTGCTCGCCGATCGCGCGGACGGCGTCCGCGTCGAGCGGCAGCACACGGTCGCCGCGCTGGACGTACCAGGCGTCGATCTGCGGCTCGCGGAAGACGGTTCCGCCGTCCAGCTTGTGCGCGCCCTCGGCCGCGTAGCGGGTCTCGTCGTCGCCGGTGGCGATGTTGACGACCTTCCAGCCGCCGCCGGCGGGGGCCGTCCACACCGACGCCTTCCGGCCGTCCGCGGAGACGGCCGTGCTGGCCAGGAAGTCCAGCCGGGCGACGGGCGCGCCCGCCCTGCCCGCCACGAACTCCGGGGAGAGGGTGTAGACGGGCACCGTGGCGCCCTCGATCCTCGGGTGTGCCCGTTCCCGGGCGATCGCGCCGTCCCGGGCGAAGAAGCGGGCGAGCACGTCGAGGTTCGAGGGGGCCGCGGCCGCCGCACGGGCGGCGGCGATCCCGGAGGCCGGCGGCGGGGTGGGGGCCGCCGCCGGAGGCTGTGCGGCGTGCGCGAGCGGGGCCAGCGACAGCAGCCCCGCCGCGAGCGCGCCGGCGGCCGCCGCGCGGGTCGGGTTCCGGTGGGAGTACGTCCGGTCGGTCATGACGTCACGCCCCGATCCCGTAGAGCGAGTGCGTCCAGGAGAACTCGTCGTTGCTGACGTACCAGCTGTGGGCCGCCCAGTTGTAGCGGTCGTTGGACGGCCAGGGGTCGCCCCAGTAGACCCAGGTGTTGGCGTCGTCGTAGCCGTAGACGACGTGCATGTGGCCGCCGCCGGAGGCCCACTCGATGCGGGTCTCGACCGGCCGGCCGTGGTCGATCTCGTTCTTGACGGTCGAGTAGCGCAGCCAGCCGCTCACGTACGAGCCGTGGTTGATGCCGGCCCAGTCGAAGGCGTTCTGCACGTTCCCCAGCGTCGCCTGGTTGTTGGGGCAGGTCGTGCCCTGCTGCCGGTTGAAGGCGGCGTTGCAGAACTGGTTCTGGCTGTAGTTGCGGCCGAGGAACGTGGCGATGGTGTTCCCGGAGGCCGCCCAGCACCAGTTGTTCTTCTGCTGCGCCTGCATGGTGATGTCCAGCCGCTTCGCCGCACGCAGAGCGGGCTGGTCGGACGGACCGCCGGCCGCGGACGCCGTGGTGGGGACGGCGACGAGCAGCGCGGCGGCGAGAGCCGCGGCGACGGAGAGCCGTCTGCCGCGTGGACCGGTCCTGCCGGTCGTCGCCGATGCCGAGGCACGGGTCATGCGTTCCTCCCGTGAAGGGGGGTTGTGGTGGAGGAACGCGTCCGGACGCGTGTGAGGAGCATCGGATGTTGTCGGGACCCGGTCAACCAGCTTCAATACGCCGTGGGACAGCGGTGTGAACGCGGGGCGCCGGCTGTGAACGGCCGGTGCCCGTCGAGGTGGAATGCCGCACTCCCGGCACCCGGGGTCTCGTCAAGCGTTCGTGAATATTCACACGAGGAGCGGACGACGATGGCACGCACCGGCGACCGCGCCACCGAGGCCGAACTGGCCCAGGTACTGCGCACCGGCCCGTTCCACCTGGCCCTGCGCACGGCCCTGGCCGTCCGCGGGCTCGCGCTGCACCGCGTCCGGCACCGGCTCGCCCAGCGGGGCGTGAACGTGGGCGTGACCAGCCTGAGTTACTGGCAGCAGGGTGCCCGCCGGCCCACCCGCGCGGAGTCCTTACGGGCCGTGCGGGTGCTGGAGGAGGTCCTGGACCTGCCGGCGCACGCCCTGACACGGCTGCTGGAACCGGCCGGGCGTACGGAGACCGAGCGGCCGGCCGCGCGCTCGTTCCGCTCCCTGGTCGAGGAGGCCCATGCCGTCGAGCAGCTGCTGGCCGAGCTGGAGACGCCCGCGGACGGCGGGCTGCACACGGTCTGCCACCTGGAACGGGTCCACATCGGGGCCGACCGCCGGCTGCTCGTGCGCGACTCCCAGCACGTCGTGCGCGCGCACCGCGACGGCGTGGACCGCTACCTCGCGATCCACCACGGCGACGCGGGCTGCACCCCGGAGCGGGTGGTCGTCTCGGCCACCGAGAACTGCCGTCTGGGGCGTGTGCGCTGGCACACGGCGGCCGCCGTGCTCGTCGCCGAACTGCTCTTCGACGCGCGGCTGCGGGCCGGCGACACCTACGTCTTCGGCTACCGCTTCGACGACGGCACGGGCGGCCCCAGCACCGAGTACGTGCGCGGCTTCAGCTTCGCGGGCGGCCAGTACGTCCTTCAGGTCCGCTTCGACGAGGCCGCCCTGCCGGTGCGCTGCCGCAGCTTCACCCAGGCGTCGGCGGCGGCCCCGCGCTGCGGCCGGCAGGAGCTGACCCTCACCGGCCGGCACCGGGGGGTGCACCTGGTGGAGCAGGGGGTGCGGCCGGGGCTGCTGGGGATCACCTGGGACTGGTCGTGAGCGGGACCTTTCAGGCCGTGAGCGGGGCCTCTCAGGTCGTGAGCGGGGCCTTTCAGGCGTCCGGGCCGGCGACCAGCTTGCCGCCGGTCTCCTTCACCGGCACCTCCGGCAGCGGCGCGCCCGCCGGGCCCTGGAGCACCTTGCCCGTCTTCGCGTCGAACCTGCTGCCGTGGCAGGGGCAGCTGATCTCGTCGCCCTCGACCTTGTCCACGACGCAGCCGGCGTGCGTGCACACCGCGCTGAACGCCTTGTACCGCCCCTTCGCGGGCTGCACGACGACCAGCTTCTGCTCGCGGTAGAGCTTGGCACCGCCCACCGGCACGTCACCGGCCGCCCCGAGGTCCACCGGCGCGGTGGGCGTGGCGGAACCCTTGGCCCCCGCCCCGTCGCACGCCGCGGCCCCGAGCCCGGCTGCGCCGGCCAGTGCTGCTCCGCGGAGGAGCACGGTACGGCGGGATGCGGGCTGGCTGGTCATGGGTGCTCCGGTGGTACGACGGTGCGGGCGGTGCTGTCGCACCGACGATACTGGGGCTCCCGCAGCGGAAAGGACTCGCCCTCGTGATCGTCGTGGCCGGTGAAGCGTTGATCGACCTGGTGGCCGGTGGGGAGGGCGGTGACGGCGGTCTGCCGGCCCTGCTGCCCCGGCGCGGCGGCGGCCCCTACAACACCGCCGTGGCCCTCGGCCGGCTGGGCTCGCCGGCGGCCTTCTGCTCCCGCGTCTCGACGGACGCGTTCGGCGAGGCGCTGCTGGACGGGCTGCGGGAGGCGGGCGTCGACGTCTCGCTGGTGCAGCGCGGCGGGGAACCGACGACGCTCGCGGTCGCGAACGTCGGCCCCGACGGCTCCGCCCGCTACGGCTTCTACGCGGACGGCACCGCGGACCGGCTCTTCGCCCTCCCCGGCGCCCTGCCGGAGGAGGCCCGCGCCCTGTGCCTGGGCACCTGCTCGCTGGTGCTGGAACCGGGCGCGAGCGCGTACGAGGCGCTGCTGCGCCGGGAGTCAGGCCGGGGCCTGTTCACGCTCCTCGACCCGAACGTCCGCCCCGGCCTCATCCCCGACCCGGACGCCTACCGGGCGCGCTTCCGCTCCTGGCTCCCGTACGTCTCGCTGCTGAAGCTGTCCCGCGAGGACGCCCGGTGGCTCGGCGGCTCCGCCGGGGAGTGGCTGGCGGCAGGCCCGTCGGCGGTCGTCATGACCCACGGCGCGGACGGCCTCACGGTCCACACCCGCGCCGGGGCGACGTACGCGGTGCCGGCCGAACCGGTCTGTCTGCCGGACACGATCGGGGCGGGCGACGCGGTCAACGCCGCGCTGCTGCACCGGTTGTCGTCCGTCCCCTTGGCCTCGCTGGACGAGGCCGGCTGGCGGGACGTCCTCGCGTTCGCCGCGAAGGTGGCGGCGGAGGCATGTGCCGAACGCCGGACGGGCTGACGGAATCAGCCCGTCCGGCGTTCGACGACCGGTCTCAGGCCCGGCGGGCCCGCGCCGCCGTCTTCTTGGCGGGGGTCTTCGCGGTCGCCGTCTTCTTCGCCGGCGCCTTCTTCCTGGCCCGCGCCGGAGGCGCGTCGCTGACGCGCTCCCCCAGCATCTCCCGCAGGAACTTGCCGGTGTGGCTCGCGGGGATCGCAGCGACCTCCTCCGGCGTGCCCTCGGCGACCACGAGACCGCCGCCGGAGCCGCCCTCGGGACCCATGTCGATGACCCAGTCGGCCGTCTTGATCACGTCGAGGTTGTGCTCGATGACGATGACCGTGTTGCCCTTGTCGACCAGGCCCGACAGGACGGAGATCAGCTTGCTGATGTCCTCGAAGTGCAGACCGGTGGTCGGCTCGTCGAGGACGTAGACCGTCCGTCCGGTGGAGCGCTTCTGCAGCTCGCTGGCGAGCTTGACGCGCTGCGCCTCGCCGCCGGAGAGCGTGGGCGCCGACTGCCCGAGGCGGACGTAGCCCAGGCCGACCTCGGTGAGCGTGCGCAGATGGCGCGCGATCGTCGGTACGGCCTCGAAGAAGTCGAGCGCCTCCTCGATCGGCATGTCCAGCACTTCGGCGATCGACTTGCCCTTGTAGTGGACCTCCAGCGTCTCCCGGTTGTAGCGCGCGCCGTGGCAGACCTCGCACGGCACGTACACGTCCGGCAGGAAGTTCATCTCGATCTTGATGGTGCCGTCGCCGGAGCAGTTCTCGCAGCGGCCGCCCTTGACGTTGAAGGAGAAGCGGCCCGGCAGGTAGCCGCGGACCTTCGCCTCCATCGTCTCCGCGAAGAGCTTGCGGATGTGGTCGAAGACGCCCGTGTACGTGGCCGGGTTGGAGCGCGGCGTGCGGCCGATGGGCGACTGGTCGACGTGGACGACCTTGTCGACGAGGTCGTCGCCGTCGACGCGGGTGTGCCGCCCGGGCACCGTGCGGGCGCCCTGGAGCTCGCGCGCGAGGTGTGTGTAGAGGATGTCGTTGACCAGTGTCGACTTCCCGGATCCGGAGACGCCGGTGACGGCGGTGAGCACCCCGAGCGGGAAGGAGACGTCGATGTCCTGGAGGTTGTTCTCGCGGGCGCCGCGCACCACGAGCTGTCGCTCGCCGTCGGTGGGCCGGCGGGCGGCGGGGATGGCGATGGACCGCTTGCCGGACAGGTACTGCCCGGTCATCGAGGACTCGGTGCGCAGCAGCTCCTTCAGGGGGCCGCTGTGGACGACCTTGCCGCCGTGCTCGCCGGCGCCGGGGCCGATGTCGACGACCCAGTCGGCGACCTTGATGGTGTCCTCGTCGTGCTCGACGACGATGAGCGTGTTGCCCATGTCGCGCAGGCGGACGAGCGTCTCGATGAGGCGGTGGTTGTCGCGCTGGTGCAGGCCGATGGAGGGCTCGTCCAGCACGTAGAGCACGCCGACCAGGCCGGAGCCGATCTGGGTGGCGAGGCGGATGCGCTGGGCCTCGCCGCCGGAGAGCGTGCCGGCGGCGCGGTTGAGCGAGAGGTAGTCCAGGCCGACGTCGACGAGGAAGCGCAGCCGCTCGTTGACCTCCTTGAGGACCCGCTCGGCGATCTTCTTCTCGCGGCCGGTCAGCGTCATGCCGCGGAGGAAGTCGGCGCACTCGCTGATGGACATCGCGGAGACCTCGGCGATGGAGCGGCCCTGCACGGTGACCGCGAGGACGATCGGCTTGAGCCGGGTGCCCTCGCAGGTCGGGCAGGGGACCTCCCGCATGTAGCCCTCGAAGCGCTCGCGGCTGGCGTCGCTCTCGGCCTCGGAGTGGCGCCGCTTGACGAACGGCACGGCGCCCTCGAAGGAGGTGGTGTAGGCGCGCTCACGGCCGTAGCGGTTGCGGTAGCGGACCTCGATCTGGGTGCGGTGGCCGTTCAGCAGGGCCTTCCGGGCGCGCTGCGGCAGGCCGGCCCAGGGGATGTCGGTGCGGAAGCCGAGCTCGTCGGCGAGGGCGCCGACCAGGCGGTTGAAGTAGTCCTTGGTGTGGCCGTGCGACCAGGGGCTGATGGCGCCCTCGTCCAGCGACTTGTCCGGGTCGGGGACGATCAGCTCGGGGTCGACCTCCATGCGGGTGCCGATGCCGGTGCAGTCGGGGCAGGCGCCGAACGGCGAGTTGAAGGAGAAGGAGCGCGGCTCCAGCTCCTCGAAGGACAGGTCGTCGTACGGGCAGTAGAGGTGCTCGGAGTACATCCGCTCACGCTCCGGGTCGTCCTCGGCGAGGTCGACGAAGTCGAGGATGACCATGCCGCCGGACAGGCCCAGCGCGGTCTCGACCGAGTCGGTCAGCCGGCGCTTGGCGCTCTCCTTGACGGTGAGGCGGTCGACGACCACCTCGATGGTGTGCTTCTCCTGCTTCTTGAGCTTGGGCGGGTCGGAGAGCTGGATCGTCTCGCCGTCGACCCGGGCCCGGCTGTAGCCCTTGGTCTGGAGGTCGGAGAAGAGGTCGACGAACTCGCCCTTGCGCTCGCGCACCAGCGGCGAGAGCACCTGGAAGCGGCTGCCCTCGGGCAGCTCCAGCACCCTGTCCACGATCGCCTGCGGCGACTGCCGGGAGATGGGGCGCGCGCACTCGGGGCAGTGCGGCTTGCCGATCCGGGCGAAGAGCAGACGGAGGTAGTCGTAGACCTCGGTGATGGTGCCGACCGTCGAGCGCGGGTTGCGCGAGGTCGACTTCTGGTCGATGGAGACGGCCGGGGACAGGCCCTCGATGAAGTCGACGTCGGGCTTGTCCATCTGGCCCAGGAACTGGCGGGCGTAGGAGGAGAGCGACTCGACGTAGCGGCGCTGCCCCTCGGCGAAGATCGTGTCGAACGCGAGGGAGGACTTGCCCGAGCCCGAGAGACCCGTGAAGACGATGAGGGAGTCACGCGGAAGGTCGAGCGAGACGTTCTTGAGGTTGTGCTCGCGAGCGCCACGGACGATGAGACGGTCTGTCACGCCGGTCGGCACCTTTCTTGAGAGTCGGCCCGAAACAGCTCGGGGGCTGGGCCGCGCCCCTCGACCCAGGGTACGGGGAGCGTCGGACACACGGATGGCGTACGAGATGCCACCCACGACCATATAGCACGCACATTCGATTTACGGGCGGAGTGTGACAGCTTCACCCGGACGAGTGGCGCGACTATCGTCGGCCGCATGATTGATCACGTGCGTGACCTGGCCTCCTTGCAGGCGGCGACCGAGCGGCTGCTCGCCGCGGTCGGCAAGCTGGACAACGCGGCTCTCGCCGAGCCGTCACGGCTGCCCGGCTGGAGCCGCGGGCACCTCCTCGCCCACCTGGCCCGCAACGCGGACGCCCTGGTGAACGTGCTGACCGGCCGGCCCATGTACGTCAGCGCCGAGGCCCGCGACGCCGACATCGAGCGCGACGCGCCCCGCCCCCTGCACGTGCACCTCGCCGACCTGCGGGAAAGCGCCGCCCGCTTCGAGGACACGGCCGCCGCCCCGGCCGACTGGACCCGCACGGTCACCCTGCGCAACGGTGTGACCGACGTGGCCGCGCGCGTGCCCTTCCGGCGCCTGGTCGAGATCGAGGTGCACCACGTCGACCTCGGGATCGGCTACGAGCTGGAGGACCTCGCGGACGACTTCGTCGCGCGCGAGATCGACTTCCTCGCGGACCGCTTCTCCGGCAACCCGGGCGTCCCGGCGCTGCGGCTGGTCGCGACCGCGGACGGGCCCGGGGGAGCCCAGTGGCGCAGCGGCCGCGCGGAGGGCGAGCCCCTGGTCGTCTCCGGGCCCGCCGCCGAGCTGATGGGCTGGCTCGCCGGCCGGCGCGACGGCGCGGCGCTGGAACGCGCCGGCGGACCGCTGCCCGCGCTGCCCCCGCTATAGGGTGGAGATCATGACGTACACCGGAGCGGTGAAGGTCGGCGGACCCGCCGACGTACACGAGTTGACCGACTTGATGATCTCCAAGGTCGCCGTCGGCCCGATGGACAACAACGCCTATCTGCTGCGTTGTCGCGCGACGGACGAGCAGCTGCTCATCGACGCCGCCGCCGAGCCGCGGACGCTGCTCAACCTGATCGGTGACAGCGGCATCGCCTCCGTCGTCACCACCCACCGGCACCAGGACCACTGGAACGCCCTGCGTGAGGTCGTGGACGCCACCGGCGCCCGCACCTACGCGGGCCGCTTCGACGCCGAGGGCATCCCCGTGCCCACCGACGTGCTCGTCGAGGACGGCGACACGATCCGCGTCGGCCGCGTCGAACTCACCGCGCGCCACCTGGTCGGGCACACGCCGGGCAGCATCGCGCTGGTCTACGACGACCCGCACGGCCACGCGCACGTCTTCACGGGCGACTGCCTCTTCCCGGGCGGCGTGGGCAACACCCACAAGGACCCCGAGGCCTTCGCGCGCCTGATCGACGACGTGGAGACCAAGATCTTCGGCGAGCTCTCCGACGAGACCTGGGTCTACCCCGGCCACGGCAACGACACCACCCTGGGCGCCGAGCGCCCGCACCTGGCGGAGTGGCGCGAGCGCGGCTGGTAGACGGCCGACCCTCCGGCACCCCGGCCGGCGGGGGTCGCACCCGTCCGTCACACCCGGCGGACGACCGGATTCCGGTGCGCCCCCGCCAACGCCTCCGTACGCCCCGCGACCCCCGTACCCAGGACCTCCCGGGGAAGTTGGGCAGTACATGCACCGTGATCCCACCCCGGCCGGGCCCCCCGCCATGCTCCGGCTCGCGGCGGCCTCCCTGGCGGGCACCGCGATCGAGTTCTACGACTTCTTCGCCTACGGCACCGCGGCGGCGCTCGTGCTCGGCCCGCTGTTCTTCCCCACTGTCTCCCCCCTCCTCGGCACGCTCGCCGCGTTCGGCACGTTCGGCGTCGGCTTCATCGCCCGCCCCCTGGGCTCCGTCCTCTTCGGGCACATCGGCGACCGGCACGGCAGGCGGCCCGTCCTCATCGCCTCCCTGCTGCTGACCGGCCTCGCGACCGTCGCGGTGGGCCTGGTGCCCACCTACGCGCGCCTCGGCATCGGCGCCCCTCTGCTCCTCCTGGTACTGCGCTTCCTCCAGGGCCTCGGCCTGGGCGGCGAATGGGGCGGCGCGGTGCTGCTCACCGCCGAGCACGCCCCCGCGCACCGCCGCGTGCTGTGGACGAGCTTCCCCCAGGTCGGCCCGTCCGTCGGCTTCGTCCTCGCCAACGGCATCACCCTCACCCTGTCGGCCACCCTCTCCGACGCGGAGTTCCTCTCCTGGGGCTGGCGGGTGCCCTTCTGGGCCGCGGGCGTACTGGCCCTGGCCGGGCTGTTGTTGCGCGCGCAGCTCGCCGAGACCCCGGCCTTCCGCGAGCTGGCCGAGAAGGAGGACCGCGCGTCCCTGCCGCTCGTCGAGGTCCTGCGCCGCCACTGGCGGCTGCTCCTGCTCACCGCCGGCGGCCTGTCGGTCGGTTACTCGCTCTTCTACACGATCACCACCTGGTCCCTCTCGTACGGCACCGAACGCCTGGGCCTGGACCGGACGATGATGCTGGGCTGCATCATGGTCGCGGTCGCCGCCTCCGGCGCGGCCACCCCGCTGGTGGCCCTGTTCGCCGACCGCATGGGGCGCCGCCCGCTGTGCCTGGCCGGCTGCGCCGCCCTGGCGCTGTGGATGTTCCCGCTGATCGGTCTGCTGCGCACCGGACGCCCGGGGCTGATGCTGCTGGGCTTCGGCGTGGCCATGCTGGCCTTCACCACCGCCTTCGCCGTCGTCGGCGCGTACCTGCCCGAGCTGTACGAGCCCCGGATCCGCTGTACGGGCGCGGCCGTCGGCTACAACCTGGCGGGGGTGCTGGGCGGCGCCGTGACCCCGCTGGTCGCCACCGCGCTGGCCCGCGGCGACGGGACGCCCTGGGCGGTCGCCGTCTATCTGACCGCCGTCGCCGTGCTCAGCCTGGGCTGTTTCCTGCTGCTCCCGGAAACCCGCCCCTCGCCGGCCGCCCGGCCGGCGGCCCCGGACGCCGCGCCCGCCTGACCACGTGCCCACCTGACCACGTGCCCGCCGCTTGCCTGCCCCCCCGCTCGGCCGCCGGCCCGTGCCCTCCGGACCGGCCGTCAGCGGCGGGCGCTCTCCGACTCCCGTTCGCCGGCCGCCTTTGACGCCTGCGCGGCCTGCTCCTCCTTGCGGGAGGCGCGCAGGCTGGTGAGGGTCGTGACGACCAGGACCACGCAGATGACGCCGAGCGAGACCGGGATGCTGATCTCGGGCACGGCCACGCCGCTCTCGTGCAGGGCGTGCAGCACGAGCTTGACGCCGATGAAGCCGAGGATGACCGAGAGCCCGTACGACAGGTGCACCAGCTTGCGCAGCAGGCCGCCTATCAGGAAGTACAGCTGCCGGAGGCCCATCAGCGCGAAGGCGTTGGCGGTGAAGACGATGTACGGGTCCTGGGTGAGGCCGAAGATCGCCGGTATGGAGTCGAGGGCGAAGAGCACGTCCGTGGTGCCGATCGCGAGCATGACGACCAGCATCGGCGTCATCAGCCGCCGGCCGTTCTCGGCGATGAAGAGCCGGGTGCCGTGATAGCGGTCGGTGGAGGGGAAGCGCCGCTCGATCGCCTTCAGGAAGCGGTTCTCCTCGTAGGCCTCGTCCACCTCGTCGGCCCGCGCCTCCTGGATGAGCTTCCAGGCGGTCCAGATGAGGAAGGCGCCGAACAGGTAGAAGATCCAGGAGAAGTTGGCGATGATCGCCGCTCCGGCGGCGATGAAGCCGGCCCGCAGGACCAGCGCGATGAGCACACCGACCATCAGCACCCGCTGCTGGTAGACGGACGGCACCGCGAACTTCGCCATGATCAGCACGAAGACGAAGAGGTTGTCGACGCTCAGCGACTTCTCGGTGATGAATCCGGCGAAGAACTCCCCGGCCGGCTGCCCGCCGCCGAAGACGAGCAGACCGAGCCCGAAGAGCCCGGCCAGCACAATCCAGACCGCCGTCCAGATCCCCGCTTCCTTGAGGGAGACCTCGTGCGGCTTGCGGCCGCCGATGAAGAAGTCGGCGGCGATGAGGGCGCACAAGCCGACGATGGTCAGGGTCCACAGGGTCAGGGAAACGTCCACCGGTCCTCCGGCCTCTCGTGCGGCGGCGCTGCGTACGCCAACGTTGAGCGTCGTCTCCCACGAGAGTACAGGAAGAACCAAGAACCGGTAAAGGGATTACCAAGTGCCCTGGTCGGCGCCCCCGCGGCGATCCCCGGCCCGGCCTCTGCCGGCCCGTCAGATCCCGTACGCCCGCCGTGCCTGCCCCACTTGCCGCAGCACCTGACGCAGCACCTCGCTGCCCGCGGGCACCAGCGCCGGCTCGTACGTCCAGGCGTGCCCCACCCAGGGATCGGCGAGGTGGTCGTCGGGCACCGGCGTGACGCGCAGCAGGGCGCGCCACAGCGGATCGAGGACGGGCCCGTACGCCCGCGCGTCCTCCCGGTCGGCGACCATCATCAGATGGACCCCCACCGACGGCCCCTCGTCGGCGAGGTAGCGCAGCTGGGTGACGGAACGGTCGTCGAAGCCGTGCGGGAAGTCGTTGACGACGAGCAGCTGCTGGGCCGTGTCGAGGTCGGGCGGCAGCGAGTCGAGCGCTCCGTTGCGCACGGCCATCTGCACGAGGTCGACGCGGCGCGTCAGCTGCTCCAGCGTCTCGGTCACGCCCCGGGCCCCCGCCGCCGGCGGCTCACGGAGGGCACCGGGCTCCAGCAGCGGCGCCAGGGCGGCGCCGGCCGATCCGGCCGGGTCGATGACGTGCAGGCCGTAGTCGCCGACGGGGTGGACGGCCAGCAGCCGCACGGCGTGCGCGACGGCGCACTCGACGGCGAGACGGCGCAGCTCCGTGGAGTCCGGCACGGCCGCCTCGCGCCCCAGACCGGCGCGGCCGCTGTCGATCCACAGGCCCCGTTGCAGCGGCAGCCGCACCAGCATGGGGATGCGCAGGTCGGTGCGCTCGGGCAGGTGCAGATCGCCCAGCCGCAGCGCCATCGGCGTCTCCAGGGGGATCTGGTAGCCGTGCCAGACAGGGCTGTCCCAGCGGGCGTAGGCGGGCGGCAGGGCGTGCTCGACGACCTCGGCCTCGGCAACGAGCTGGGCGAGGTCGCGGTCGAGGGCGGCGCGCGCCTGGTCGACCAGCTCCGCGCGCTTGGCGCGGGCCCCCTGGCGCACGGCGTCCGCGGCCGGCCCGACCCGGGTGCCCGGGTCGGAGAGCACCCGGTCCAGCTCCTGCTCGAACCGGGACTCGGCGAAGTCGACCGCGCTGCGGTAGGCGGCCGCCGAGCGTGCCAGGTCCTCGAACATGCCCCAGACCTGGTTGTAGAGCCGCTCCTCCATGCTCCAGCCGGTGGCGTCGCCGGCCACGGGCCCGCTCGGCCCCTCCGGCGCGGAAGGGGCGTCCGTTGCGGCCGGCCCGCCGGGCGTGGCCGGCGTGGCGGGTGTGGGGCGGCGGCCCGGGTGCTGATAGCTGATGGGGCCCGCCGAGGGCTGCCGTGCCGCCGGTACGGGGTCCTGCGCGGGATCCTGCGCGGCGTCCTGCCCCGCGGGCTCCTGCGCGGGCGTCTCGGCAGCGGTACGGCCGGCCGGGGCGTCGCCCGCCACCGGCCGGCCGGCGGGCGTTCCGCCGGCCGTGGCCAGCCTGCGGGCGGCGTTCTCGTCGGCGGCGCGCCGCTCCGGCGCCGGGGCGACCGCACGGGCCAGGCCCGAGGCCACGGCCCGCTCGATCTCCGCCGCCAGTTCTCCTGCCGCGCCGAGGCCCTGGTCGTGCAGGAGCGCGGCGAGGCCGCCCGCGTAGCCCTGGCCCACGGCGCGCACCTTCCAGGCGCTCTGCCTGCGGTACAGCTCGAGCGCCACGACCGCCGACTCCGCGCCGAGTCCGGTCACGGTGTAGCTGACCAGCTCCGCGCCGTCGAGACCGGTCACGACCAGGTGCGGGGCGGCGGTCGCCCCGAAGGAGGCCGGGCCACCCGTACCGGACGGCAGCGCGAGGAGGACGTGGACCCGGTGGACGGCGTCCGGCAGGGCCTCCAGGTCGACAGCCAGCCGGTGCTCGGCCGCCGCCTGCCGGGAGACCTCCAGGCCGGGCAGGCGCGGGGCGGCGGGATGCGCGACCCCCTGGGCGTCGGAGATCCTGCCGTCCTCGTCCCCGAGGGTCGCCCCGGCCACCATCGGCCGGTCCGCCGTGACCCGGATCTCCAGCCGGCTCTCGGACAGCGGGTGGTTCTGCCCCCGCACCAGCTCGGCCGTCATCGCCGCTCCCCCTCGTTCGTGTCATCCGCTCGCCGCGCCGCCACGGGCCCGGCGGACGTCCTCCGCCGGGCCCGTGGCCGTACCGCGCGTGCGCCGCACCGCTCGTGTGCCGTGCGTACGCCGTTTTTACCTGATCAGAGGACTGCCTGGATCTCCGTCAGCAGGTCCTGGAAGGTCCGGCCGTTGGCCGGAGTGCCGATGGCGGTCATCTGCCAGCCGTTGCCGACGCGGTGCACCTTGGCCATGATCTGCGCGGTGTAGGGGCCGCCGCCGTCGAGGGTGTAGCGGGCCAGCTCCTGGCCGGTGGTCTCGTCGACCAGGCGGCAGAAGGCGTTGCGCACCTCGGCGAAGGTCTGGCCGGTGAAGGAGTTCACCGTGAAGACGATCTGGTTGATGTGCACGGGGACACGCTGGAGGTCGACGAGGATCGACTCGTCGTCACCGCCCTGGCCGGCGCCGCCGACCAGGTTGTCGCCGGTGTGACGCACCGAGCCGTCCTTGCTCACCAGCTGCTGGAAGAAGGCGACGTCGACCGGCTGCTTGTCGGCGAAGAGCACCGCCGAAGCGTCGAGGTCGATCTCCCTGGTGCGCGACCCGAACAGTCCGCGGCGGGGGGCCGCCTGCCAGCCCAGCCCCATCCGCACCGCGGTCAGGGTGCCCCCGTCGGCCTTCTGCAGGCTGATTCCCTGGCCCTTGGACAAGTTGACTGTCACGCGCAGTCCCTTCTCGTTTCGAACGTCCCCGTGGCCGCGCGTCGCGCGGCCCCGCTCGTACGACCCTATGCACTGGCGTGCAGCCGCCGCCCACCCGGAGGGGGGTTTGTGGCGGTCTTGCAACATGCCCGGCACCACGTCAGGCCAGGCCGGCCTCCCGCATCTGCCGCAGCTCCTTCTTCAACTCGCTCACCTCGTCGCGCAGGCGGGCGGCGACCTCGAACTGCAGCTCCGCGGCAGCCGCCCGCATACGGTCGGTCATCTCCTCGATGAGCTGCGCCAGTTCGGTGGCGGGACGGTCCGTGGGCACGGCGGCCCCGGCCTTGGCCGCCTTCCCGGCCTTGGCCTTGGACCTGCCCTTGCCGCCCGCGGCCGCGGGGGCGGCTGCCCCGGCCTTCTCGCCCTTGTCGCCCTTGTCGGTCTTGCGGTAGCCCGTTCCCAGCAGCTCCTGGGTGTCGATCTCCTCACGGGCGAGCGAGGCGACGATGTCGCCGATCTTCTTCCGCAGCGGCTGCGGGTCGATGCCGCGCTCCTTGTTGTACGCGATCTGCTTCGCGCGGCGGCGGTTGGTCTCGTCGATGGCCTTCTCCATCGCCGGAGTGACCTTGTCGGCGTACATATGGACCTGGCCGGAGACGTTGCGCGCCGCGCGGCCGATGGTCTGGATCAGCGACGTGCCCGACCGGAGGAAACCCTCCTTGTCGGCGTCGAGGATGGCCACCAGGGACACCTCGGGCAGGTCGAGACCCTCGCGCAGCAGGTTGATGCCGACCAGGACGTCGTACTCGCCGGCCCGCAGCTCTCGCAGCAGCTCCACACGGCGCAGGGTGTCGACGTCGCTGTGCAGATAGCGCACCTGGATGCCGAGCTCCAGGAAGTAGTCCGTGAGGTCCTCGGCCATCTTCTTGGTCAGGGTGGTGACCAGGACGCGCTCGTCCTTCTCGGTCCGCTTGCGGATCTCGTGCACGAGGTCGTCGATCTGACCCTCCGTGGGCTTGACGACCACCTCGGGGTCGACCAGGCCGGTCGGCCGGATGATCTGCTCGACGAAGCCGTCGGAGCGCGACAGCTCGTACGGGCCGGGAGTCGCCGAGAGGTAGACCGTCTGCCCGATGCGCTCGGTGAACTCCTCCCACTTCAGCGGCCGGTTGTCCATGGCCGACGGCAGGCGGAAGCCGTGCTCGACCAGGGTGCGCTTGCGGGAGGCGTCGCCCTCGTACATCGCGCCGATCTGCGGGACCGTGACGTGCGACTCGTCGATGACGAGCAGGAAGTCCTCGGGGAAGTAGTCCAGCAGGGTGTTCGGCGGGGAGCCGGGCTCGCGGTCGTCCATGTGCAGCGAATAGTTCTCGATGCCGGAGCAGGAGCCGACCTGGCGCATCATCTCGATGTCGTACGTGGTGCGCATGCGCAGCCGCTGGGCCTCCAGGAGCTTGCCCTGCTTCTCCAGCTGGGCCAGGCGCTCCTCCAGCTCCCGCTCGATGCCCGCGATGGCCTTCTCCATCCGCTCGGCACCGGCGATGTAGTGGCTGGCGGGGAAGACGTAGAGCTCCTGGTCGTCGGAGATGACCTCGCCGGTGAGCGGGTGGAGCGTGGACAGCGCCTCGATCTCGTCGCCGAACATCTCGATCCGGACGGCCAGTTCCTCGTAGACCGGGAAGATCTCGATGGTGTCACCGCGGACCCGGAAGGTGCCCCGGGTGAAGGCGGCCGCCAGGCCTCAGGACGCGGGCGGTCTCCCGCGCGAAGGCGTCCAGGTCGCGGAAGTGCTGGGCGGCCTCG
>NZ_JBFAPH010000033.1:0-30418 GCF_040675635.1 Streptomyces sp. NPDC049577 | reverse complement strand
CAGCGGCTCAGTTGTTCGAGGCTGAGGGTCATGGCATCTCCGGGCCTTTCGACGGATACATCGTCAATCGTCGGTTCCGGGAGCGGGCGGCGCCCGCCGTGATGCGCCGCCCGTGTCACGTACGCAGCGAGGGGGGCGGAGACGAACACCCCCGTCGCCCGTCTCCGGCCCCTCGCTGCCGCGAGTCTGCCAGCGGGGTCTGACAATCGCCCCGGCGTGCGGGTGGGCGTACGCTCGGGAGTATGAGCGAGGCACGGGCCTGGCAGGTCGCCGCCGATGTCGAGGGCCGCGCGACGCGGCGCGAGTGCGGCCACCTCGGTGAGGTGCGAGCCGTCGAGCCGAGCACGACCGAGGGCTGCGAGGACTGCCTGCGCATCGGAGGCGTGTGGGTGCACCTGCGCGAGTGCCTCGTGTGCGGGCACGTCGCCTGCTGCGACAGCTCCCCGAACCGCCACGCGAGCGCCCACGCGGCGGCCCACCCGGGCCATGACGTCGCCCGCTCCTTCGAGCCGGGCGAGGACTGGGCGTGGTGCTACACGGACGAACTCCTCCTGACCCCGACGGAACCCTGACGCTCGGCGCTCGCCCACGGGGTGAGCGGGGTGAGCGGGCGAGGTGTGCGGCACTGCGCGGCCGCCCGTCCGCGCACGTGCATCAGCTCGTGCAGCGGCTCATGCAACGGCTCATGCAACGGCACTTGAACGCGGCTATGCTCCGGAGCAGTTGTCATCGTTGTCATCCCTGAAACCACGTCGTGGGATGCGCCCTGTGAACATCCGGGAGAGCCCAGTGCCCCACGCGTACAACGGCATGGCTGCATCGGACATAGAAGGTGCCGTCTGGCGGAAGAGCCGGCACTCCAACTCGCAGGGGTCCTGTGTGGAGTTCGCCAAGCTGCCGGGTGGCGGGATCGCCGTACGCAACTCCCGCCACCCGGACGGTCCGGCGCTGGTGTACACCCCGGCCGAGATCGAGGCGATGCTGCTCGGGATCAAGGACGGGGAGTTCGACTACCTGATACGCGATTAGCCGCCTCCCCCGCGCGCGGCCACTCGCGTCGCGCGCGGGGTCAGCCGCGCGGCAGCCGGAACAGCGCCCAGACCACCTTGCCGTGCAACGCGCCCGCGAGCGGGTGCCAGCCCCAGTCGTCGCTGAACGACTCCACCAGGAGCAGGCCCCGCCCGCGTTCGTCCCCCGCGGCCGCCTCCCCCGCGACCGGACATGCCTCGCTCGGATCGCGTACCGCACAGACCAGACGCGTCGTCCAGCGCATCAGGTGCAGTCGTACCGGAGGCTCGTACTCCGCGCCCATGCGCTCGGCCGGCAGGGCGTAGCGCATGGAGTTGGTGACCAGCTCCGATACGACGAGCGCGGCGTCGTCGAACAGCCCGTTCAAGCCCCATTGGGTGAGCGTGGCTCTCGTGAACCTCCGCGCCGTGCGGACGGCCTCGAAACGAGGTGGGAGAGCACAGGAGGCCGAGTGGGAAACGACGGATGGCTCGATCGGAGGCAGCTCTCGCCACACGGGAGAGAGCACGGTCGATCCTTCGGTACCCATCCGAGGCACTCCTGGCAATCGAGGACGTGACGTGCACGTGTGCGACTCCATGGTTGCCAATGCGGGAGGCGGATGCAAGGGCAGATGCACGTGCACGGGAGCGATTTGGGGGCGCACGGGGCGGTTGACGGGCAATTATCCCTACGCCCCCCGCAGTAGTGACCCCGTCGATGGCCGGACTGCGTCACCGCACAGCCCCTCAACACCCCCTCGGAGTGGCAGACTTCGGCGCCAGGGGGACGGGGGTCGCCCTCGGAAGGGGTGCGGAATCGACGGGGCATTCACAGAACTGAACAGACCGGGACGAACCGGAAGAGGAGGGGTCGCGGAGATGGCCACGAGCGAGTCGAGCGGTTCCGTGGTGCGCCGCATACTCCTGGGCTCACAGCTCAGGCGGCTGCGCGAATCACGGGGCATCACGCGCGAGGCGGCCGGGTACTCGATCCGTGCGTCGGAATCGAAGATCAGCCGTATGGAGTTGGGCCGGGTGAGCTTCAAGGCGCGCGACGTGGAGGACCTGCTCACCCTCTACGGGGTCACGGACGGCGCCGAGCGCGAGGCGCTGCTGGGGCTCGCCCGGGAGGCGAACGTCGCCGGGTGGTGGCACAGCTACAACGACGTGCTGCCCGGCTGGTTCCAGACATATGTGGGCCTGGAGGGCGCCGCCTCGGACATCGGGATCTACGAGGTCCAGTTCGTGCACGGCCTGCTCCAGACCGAGGGCTATGCCCAGGCCGTCGTCGTGCGCGGCCAGCCGCATGCCGAGGAGGCCGAGATCGAGCGGCGCGTCTCGCTGCGCATGGAGCGCCAGAAGCTGCTCTTCTCCGAGCGTGCACCGCGGTTCCACGCCATTCTCGACGAGGCGGCGCTGCACCGCCCGTACGGCGGCCCGGCGGTCATGCGGGCCCAGCTCCAGCACCTGATCGACATCTCGGAGCAGCCCAACGTCACGCTCCAGGTGATGCCCTTCGCCCACGGCGGCCACGCCGGCGAGAGCGGCGCCTTCACCCTGCTGCGCTTCCCCGAGTCTGACCTGTCCGACGTCGTCTACCTGGAGCAGCTGACCAGCGCGCTCTACCTCGACAAAACGGAGGATGTGGCGCAGTACGACCGCGTCATGGACCGGCTGCGCGCCGACAGTCTCTCCCCGGCCGGAACGCGTGACCTGATCGGGCGACTGCTTCAACTCTGTTGACTCATCAGTACGATGACGGCACATCAGGGGGAAGCACACTCGACCCGGGCGTCGCAGGCGCCTCGCTCTTCGCAGACAGGGATCGCGCATGTCCTACCGCTCCTACTTCGACGAATTGGCCTGCCAGTACATCGACGGTGAGTGGCGGGCCGGTACCGGCTCCTGGGACATCGTCGACTTCAACCCCTACGACGGGGAGAAGCTCGCCTCCATCACCGTGGCCACCGTGACGGAGATCGACGAGGCGTACCGGGCCGCCGAGCGTGCCCAGCCGCGCTGGGCCGCGACGAACCCGTACCGGCGCCGCCTCGTCTTCGAGCGGGCGCTGCGGATCATCGACGAGCGTGAGGCCGAGCTCACCGGCGCGATCATGACGGAGTGCGGCGGCACAGCGCTGAAGGCGGCCTTCGAGCTGCACCTGGTCCGGGAGTTCCTGCGGGAGGCGTTGCAGCTGGCGCTGCGCGCCGAGGGGCGCATCCTGCCGTCGCCCGACGACACCAAGGAGAACCGGCTCTACCGGGTGCCGGTGGGGGTCGTCGGGGTGATCAGCCCCTTCAACTTCCCCTTCCTGCTCTCGATCAAGTCGGTCGCCCCGGCGCTCGCCCTCGGCAACGCGGTCGTCCTCAAGCCGCACCAGAACACGCCGATCTGCGGTGGCGCGCTGGTCGCCAAGGTCTTCGAGGAGGCGGGCGTGCCGGGCGGCGTGCTCAACGTCGTCGTCACCGACATCGCCGAGATCGGCGACGCGCTCATCGAGCACCCGGTCCCGAAGGTGATCTCCTTCACCGGCTCGGACAAGGTCGGCCGGCACGTCAACACCGTGGCGGCCTCGCACTTCAAGCGGGTCGTCCTGGAGCTCGGCGGCAACAGCGCGCTCATCGTCCTGGACGACGCCGACCTCGACTACGCCGTGGACGCGGCGGTCTTCAGCCGCTTCGTCCACCAGGGCCAGGTCTGCATGGCGGCCAACCGCGTGCTCGTGGACCGCTCGGTACAGGCCGAGTTCACCGAGAAGTTCGTCGCCAAGGTCCGCACCCTGAAGGTCGGCGACCCCGCCGATCCGGAGACCCACATCGGGCCGCTCATCAACTCCACCCAGGTCGAGGCCATCACCACCCTGGTGAGGCAGGCGGTCGACGAGGGCGCCACGGCCGTCGTGCGCGGCGAGACGGACGGTTCGCTGGTCGGCCCGTCCGTCCTCACCGACGTCCCGGAGGACTCGCCGATCCTGGGCCAGGAGATCTTCGGCCCGGTCGCGCTGATCATCCCCTTCGACGGCGAGGACGAGGCCGTGCGCATCGCCAACGCGACCCCGTACGGGCTCAGCGGCGCCGTCCACACGGGGGATGTCGAGCGGGGCGTGCGGATCGCCAAGCGGATCGACAGCGGCATGGTCCACGTCAATGACGCGACCGTGCACGACGAGCCGATCGTGCCGTTCGGTGGCGAGAAGCACTCGGGGCTGGGGCGGCTCAACGGGGACTCGATGGTGGAGGCGTTCACCACGACGAAGTGGATATCGGTCCAGCACGGGCGCAGCCGCTTCCCGTTCTGATCGTCAACTGATCGCTGTCAGTTGGTTATATAGGTCAGAATCTGACCGCATGGGGCCCTAATCTGGCGTCAGACGTCACACGACGAAAGGCGGACCCCATGCCCACGCACGTGATCGAGCAGAACCCGGCCGACGAGCGCGGCACCCTGCTGGCCTTCCTGGACGCCCAGCGCGGCGGGTTGCGGCGGGCCGTCCACGGCCTGACGGACGAGCAGGCGTCGTCCCGACCCAGCGCGAGTGAGCTGTCCCTGGCCGGCCTGATCAAGCACGTGGCCGAGACCGAGCAGGGCTGGATCCGGCGGGCGGCCGGCCTGCCGCCGGCGGTCCAGCGGGACGAGTCGAACTGGGCCGAGAGCTTCCGCCTCGTCTCCGACGAGTCCCTCGCCGGCGTCCTCGCCCACTGGGACAAGATCGCGGAGGAGACGGAGAGCTTCCTGCGCTCGGTGCCGAGCCTGGAGGACACGTTCGCCCTGCCGGAGGCGCCGTGGTTCCCGAAGGACACGCGGGTGTCGATGCGCTGGGTGGCGCTGCACCTCGTGGAGGAGATCGCCCGGCACGCCGGGCACGCGGACGTGATCCGCGAGTCGCTGGACGGCAAGACGGCGTTCGAGCTGGTCGCGGAGGCGGGGGCGGGCGCCGCGTAGGGTGACCGGGGGCTTCGCCCCCGGCCACGACCACGGAGGTGCCACATGTCCGCGATCCGGTTGCTGGTACTCGGCGCCGTCCGCCAGCGCCACCGCGCCCACGGCTACCAGGTCCGGGGAGACCTGGAGACGTGGGGCGCGGCCGAGTGGTCCAGCGCCAAGCCCGGATCGATCTACCACGCCCTGAAGTCCATGGCCCGCCACGGGCTGCTCCTCGCCCACGAGACCGCCCCCAGCGAGGCCGGCGGCCCTCCCCGTACGGAGTACGAGCTGACGGCGGACGGGGAGCGCGAGTTCTTCGCGCTCCTGCGCGCCGCGCTGTCGTCCGCCGACGAGACGACGGACGTACTGACGGCGGGCGTCGGCTTCCTCGTCGACCTCCCGCGCGCCGAGGCGATCGCGCTGCTCCGGCGCCGTGTCGCCGCGCTGGAGGAGTGGCGGGCGGACATCCGCCGCCGCTGGACGCCGGACGAGAGCGAGGACTGGGGGCACATCGCGGAGATCGGCGGCATGTGGGAACACCGCGCGGAGAGCGCCGAGCGCTGGACGCGCGGGCTGATCGAACGGCTGGAGGGCGGCGCGTACGTCATGGCGGGGGAGAGACGGGCGGAGACGGGACCCGGGGCGGTGGATCCGGGAGAAGAGCTCACTTGATCAGCTCGCTGTCTTTTCTGGCATCGGACCTGAAGACGCTTCCCAGACCGGCGACCAGAGCTGTGGCGAGCGCCCACCCGGATATGGTGAGCGCGACGGAGATCCATTCTTCCGAATGAGTTGGGATCCAGTATTTGCTCTGCTGCAGGTCGACAACAGGAAGCAACAGATCTCCGGTATAGATCCAGGGGTTGAAATCAGGATGCCACGGCGTGCCTTGAGATTGAGTTCGCTGGTAGAGCGGAGACACTTCCATTGCGTGCTCGCGAATGCTGAACCATATTCCCCCGAAGAACTCAAGCCCTATGAGGTAGTACAACACCCGGAACGGCGAGTACCCATAGCCGACCAGCAGCTTCAGTAGGAATTCGGCACCTCGCCTCGGGCCGTACCCGAGTGTCTTCATGCGCCTGGCGTCCCGGCCGGCTACCAGGGCCTTTTTGGCCCAGCCTTCCTCGCCCTCCGCGGCATAGGCGGACGAGAGCTGCCGGAAAATTTGCGGCGAGTAGTCCACTTTCTTGAGCCAGGCGATCAGTTTCTTGGGGCCGCTTTCCCCCGATTCTTTGCTCTCCCGGAGAGTCTTGTACGTCAGGCGCGTCATCTTGATGTTCTGTGTCTCGATGGATGTGATGTCCACCAGCTCGCCGGTCACCGTGGTCCGTCTGAGGTCCACCGTGCCTTGTGCGAGGAACCCGCAGCCGAACTTCAGGCTCCCGACCGTCATGGCCCTCGCTGTGATCGATCTCTGACCCGCACCGTCGGTCAGGAAGTGCCCGCCTCGGCAGTCCAGTCTGGCATTGATGCACGCCCCGCCGAGCACGACCTCCCCCCGCACCGAGAATCCGGACTCATCCGTTGCCGCCGGAGTGAGGGCCTTGGTGAGACGGACGTCCCTTCCCACCTGGATGCCCGGCGCATAGATGGCCGTATCGGAGGGATTCTCGAATCTCCCCCCTTCGCAGTCGAGTGTGCCTTCGATGGTGGCATCCGCCAGGTGGACGGTGCCGGTGGCGTTGAAGCCATTGTTCAGATAGACGTGTTGCTGGATGCGTGCCCGGGCGAGGTCCAGACACCTCTCCCTCGTCTCCCCGAATGCCGGCTTGACGAACGTCCCTCCGCTGCACCGCACGTCTCCGGTGACCGTCGCGTTGGTAAAGTCCACTGTTCCTTCCGCGCGGAAGTCATTGCTCAGCAGGACGTTTCCGGAAACCTGAATTCTGGGGGCGTGCAGAGCTCTGCCGTCCTGCGATTTCGTGAGCGTCGCGCCCCTCATGTCAAACTTCGCCGTAATCCGTGCCCCTGCCAGATGTACCTTGTCCTCCACCTTTATCGCCTGGAAGTAGGCGCCCTGGGAGATGGTGATGGATCCGGCCCGCAGGGGTGCTCCCGGGCCGAGTTTTGCGTTCTTCATCGCCAGTTGGCCATCAATTTTGGCAGACCTCAGAAGCAGAGGAGCGCCGATCGAGCTGCCGTTCAGGTAGAAATTGTGATGAGTGTGGAGTTGATCGGCTCTTATGCCGCCAGGGATATTGCACTTCTGCATATAGATGGCGGGTGCTTCGAGCTGTTCAAGGTTGATCTCGTGGTCGAAATAGCAGCCTTCGAAGTCGAGGGGGCAGACGGCCCGCGCTGCCTCCAGATTCAGTTCCTCGGTGATGCGGGCGCCCCGAATCCGTATGATGCAGGGATCGACAGGTGCCTCCCCCAGGGCGATTTCCTTGATGATGCTCGCGCGGATCGTCCTCTCCGGGCCCCAGCATGAACCAGAAGTGGGGTCCGGAGCGCCGATATTCGCCCACTCCAGCGACTTTTCCCGCACTCTGTCCCAAAGGGCCTTTTCTGCCCGGCCCTGCAATCGGCCTGCACTCCACACATCCATTGCGGTCTGCCTCCCGCAGTTGAAATGTGCACCCAGGCAAACGGTAATTGCGGGAGGAAGAGAAGGCGACGGGGGAGGGCTGAACGGGTGCGATCCGCACACCCGCGCAAGCAGGCCCGGCTCAGTGGTGGAAGGCCGTCGCCACCCGCTCCGGCCGGCCCAGCGGCCCGGACTGGCGGCGCAGTTCCGGCAGGAGGGTGCCGAGGTCCTCCAGGAACATCTCCGCCATGTCGAGCGAGAAGCCGTTGCGGCAGACCACCCGCAGCACGGACAGGTCCTCCCGGTTGGGCGGGAAGCTGTACGCCGGTACCAGCCAGCCGCGCTCGCGCATGCGCCGGGAGACGTCGAAGACGTCGAAGGCGTCCACCCCGTCGGCCGTGGTGAAGGCGAACACCGGCAGCTGGTCGCCGTGCGTCAGCATGCGGAAGTCGCCGAACGCGTCGATCCGCTCCGCCATCGTGCGGGCCACGTTCCGCGACGTCTGCTGGACCGCGCGGAAGCCCTCGCGGCCGAGCCGCAGGAACGTGTAGTACTGGGCGGCCACCTGCGCGCCCGGGCGGGAGAAGTTCAGGGCGAAGGTCGGCATGTCGCCACCGAGGTAGTTCACCCGGAAGACCAGTTCCTCCGGCAGCGCCTCCCGGTCCCGCCACAGCGCCCAGCCGACGCCCGGGTAGACCAGCCCGTACTTGTGCCCGGACGTGTTGATCGAGGCGACCCGCGGCAGCCGGAAGTCCCACACCAGGTCCTCGTCGAGGAAGGGCGCGATCATCGCGCCGGACGCGCCGTCCACATGCACCGGCACGTCCAGGCCCTTGGCGTCCCGGAGCGCGTCCAGGGCCGCGCAGAGGCCGGCCACGGGCTCGTACGAGCCGTCGAAGGTCGACCCCAGGATCGCGACGACGCCGATGGTGTTCTCGTCGCAGAGCGCGGCGGCGGCCTGCGGGTCGAGGTGGAAGCGCTCGCCCTCCATCGGCACCAGGCGCGCCTCGACCTCCCAGTAGTTGCAGAACTTGTCCCAGCAGACCTGCACGTTCGTGCCCATGACCAGGTTCGGCCGGGCGCCGCCGGCCTGATACCGGTCGGCGTTCGCGCGGGCCCAGCGGCGCTTGAGCGCCATGCCGGCGAGCATGCACGCCTCGCTGGAACCGGTCGTCGAGCAGCCGACGGCCGCCTGCGGGTCGGGTGCGTGCCACAGATCGGCGAGCATCGCCACGCAGCGCCGCTCCAGCTCGGCGGTGCGCGGGTACTCGTCCTTGTCGACCATGTTCTTGTCGAAGCACTCGCTCATGAGCACCCTGGCCTGCGGCTCCATCCAGGTCGACACGAAGGTGGCGAGATTGAGCCGCGCGTTGCCGTCCAGCATCAGCTCGTCGTGCACGAACTGATACGCGGCCCGGGGCGTCATGGGCCCCTCCGGCAGCCGGTGCCGCGGCGGCTCCTCCGCCATCGAGGCGACAGGGTCGGCCTCGCCGTAGAACGGATTGACCGCGTAGGCGTGCTTGGCGGCCCGGTCGTCCATGCCCTTGTGGAGTGCCATGTCCTGGTGCCTACCACCGCCGGCCGGGGCATCACCCGCGAGCGGCGACTTTCGCCGTTCCGGCTGAAACGGAACCGGCCACGGGCCAGGATCCGGGGTGACCGGGGAGGTGGGGGTCGATGACGGACGAGACGTCCCAGCCGCCGATGGCCTGGCGGTACTGCGGAAACCAGATCAAGCTGTGGCGGACGGACGCCGGTGTGAGCCGGGAGGACCTGGCCCAGGAGGCCGGGTACGGGCTGGAGACCGTCAAGTCCATGGAACAGGGGCGACGGCGCCCGACGGTCCGGCTGCTCCAGATCGCGGACGAGATGTGCGGAGCCCGCGGCAAGCTGCTGGCCGGGCTGGACTATCTGAAGCCTGAGCCGTTTCCGCAGCGGGTACAGGACTACATGCGGTACGAGGCCGATGCGGTGGCCTTCAGCGGCTACCACCCCTTGGCCTTCCCTGGTCTGCTGCAGACCGAGGAGACGATGCGGACGATGTTCGAGGCGCGCTGGCCGCCGGTGGATGACGACATGGTCCAGGAGCGCGTCGAGGCCCGCCTGGCCCGCCAGGCGATGCTGCAGAAGCAGACGACCTCTTTCAGCTTCGTCATCCAGGAAGCGGTGCTGCGTCACCGGATCGGTGAGAGAGAGGAGCATCGGCGACAACTGCTCCATCTGCTCAAGGTGGGCGAGCAGCGCAATGTGATGGTGCAGGTCATGGAGACGGGCGGCTGGCACTCGGGCCTCAACGGAGCGTTCATCCTCCTGGACATGCCCGAGAGCGAGCGGCTCGCCTACGTGGAGGCCCAGGGGACGAGCGCGTTGTATGCCACTCCGGAGAAGGTGAGCGAAATGGCCCAGCTCTACTCCGTCGTCGCCGCGCAAGCCCTCAGGCCCAGGGAATCGGCCCGTCTCATCAGCAAATTGGCGGAGGAGCAGTGAGCAACGACCGGACGTGGTTCAAGTCCAGCTACAGCGATGACGAAGGCGCCGAATGCGTCGAGGTCGCCATCGACCGTCGCGCCGTCAGGGTCCGGGACTCGAAGCTCGGGGGCGGTCCGCGGATATCGCTCCCGCCCTCCGCCTGGACGGCCTTCATCGCCCGCATACCCGAGCTTCGGGCGTCGAGACCCGAGCGCTCTCTGTAAGGAATGGCCGGTGGGTTGATCCCACCCTCCCACCCAACTCCCGTGCATACACGCGCGGATGACTTTCCGCAACCGAGTCGCCACGTTGCGCTGCCGCGCTGTAGCGTGCGCAGCAACAAGCGACCCCCGCCGGTGCTAGCAACACCGAACGGGGGTCTGACCATCCAGATCGAATGAGAGTCGATCCCATGGCTGTCGCCAACCTTAGCGTTGCCGTGTCCCCGATGGCGCGAACCGGCTACGGAAAGCGTTCCGTTCCCGGCCAAGGCCCGCGTTCCGCCGCCGACTTCGGCCATCTCGCGCCGCGCGAGGCCGCCATCGCCACCCACATCGACCGTCTGCCCGACGGCGCCGCGATGGACATCAAGACCCTGTCCCGCGAGATCGCCGCGTACGGCCAGCAGGCGGTGGCCTCCGCGCTCAATGCCCTCTCCGAGGCGGGGCACCTGCGGCGCGTCCGCGAGCCCGTCGGTGACGACCGTACGCAGTGGGTACAGCGCACGTACTTCTCCCGCGTCCCCCGGAGCGACGCGTGGTGGGAGCGCTTCCTGGCGGGCGACGTGCCCGCCCCCGAGGACAGCGGCGATGCGATTCACCCGCACGGGCGGCAGCGGACGCGCTCACGTGCGTACGAGGCCCTGGCCTCGCTCGGCCGCGCGGACGCCCGTATGACGCTGTCGGCGGCGGAGTGCGCGGCGCTGGAACCGCTCGCCGCCGAGTGGCTCGCCCGGGACGTGTCCGTACCGGAGCTCGTCCGGGCCCTCACGAGCGGGCTCCCGGACGCCGTGCACGCGCCCGGCGCCTTCGCCCGCAGGCGGCTCGTCGACAAGGTGCCGCCCGAGCCCGTCCGCGCACCGGCCCCGGCGGCGCGGCTCCGCATCATGGAGTGCACCGGCTGCGGCGTCCCCGGCCGCCCGGAGGCGCTGCCCGGCGGTCTGTGCCGGACGTGCCGCCACGACGTCGAGGACGCACCCGACCGGGAGGCCGAGGAGGAGGTGCGGGCCCGCGTGGCGCTGCTCCGTCTGCTGGCCCGTGCTCCTCGCTAGCGGCTACTGCTGCGGCGCGATCACGGCCGCCGTGCCGTAGGCGCACACCTCCGTGCCGACGTCGGCCGCCTCCGTGACGTCGAAGCGCATCATCAGGACCGCGTTCGCGCCGCGCGCCCGCGCCTGCTCGACCAGGCGCTCCATGGCCTGGTTCCGGGTCTGGACGAGCGTCTTCGTCAGCCCCTTGAGCTCACCGCCGATCAGGGACTTCAGGCCCGCGCCGATCTGGCTGCCGACGTGCCGGGAGCGGACGGTGAGGCCGAAGACCTCGCCGATGACGCGCTCGACGCGGTAGCCGGGTACGTCGTTCGTCGTGACCACCAGGACGTCGGACTTCTCCTGCTGGCCGCCGCCGTACTCGTCGATGCCCATGCCGACCCACCTCCGTGTCGCAGTTTTGCCGTTCGCCAGGCGGGACGCACCCCGGGGCGCAGCGGTTGCTCCGAGCGGGGGCCGGGCCGGGGGCCGCCGGAGGAACCGGGGCGCGGGCGGTGGCGTTGATAGCTTTGGGGCCGCACACTGCCTCTCCCGCCTGTGCCCGGGCCTCGCAACGAGCCTGCGCCCTCGACCCAGGAGCCTGTCACCTGTGACCCCGACCACTCTCGCGCTCGGCCCCCAGTGGCTGGACTCGGACTATCTGATCGGTCAGTTCGGCCTGGTCGGCGTCCTGGCCATCGTCTTCGCCGAGTCGGGCCTGCTCATCGGCTTCTTCCTGCCGGGTGACTCGCTGCTCTTCACCACCGGGCTGCTGGTCACCACCGGAAAGCTGGACCAGTACCCGCTCTGGGCGGTCTGCGTGTTCGTCGTGCTCGCGGCGATCCTGGGCGACCAGGCCGGTTACCTCTTCGGCCGCAAGGTGGGGCCCGCGCTCTTCCGCAGGCCCGACTCCAAGATTTTCAAGCAGGAGAACGTCCAGAAGGCGAACGAGTTCTTCGAGAAGCACGGCCCGAAGTCGCTCGTCCTCGCCCGCTTCGTGCCGATCATCCGGACGTTCACGCCGATCATCGCCGGCGTGAGCCGGATGAACTACCGCTCCTTCCTGATCTTCAACGTCATCGGCGGCACCCTGTGGGGCGGCGGCGTGACACTGCTGGGCGCCTCGCTCGGCAACATCGAGTTCGTCCACAAGAACATCGAGGCGATGCTGGTCGCCATCGTGCTGATCTCCGTGGTGCCGATCGCGATCGAGTTCCTGCGGGCGCGGTCGAAGGCGAAGAAGGAGGGGCCTGTCCCCGCCCCCGCCGCCCCGGCGCCGGCCGCCGCCGGGGAGCAGCAGCCGTGGCAGCCGTACGGGCAGCAGCAGGACCCGTACGCGCGGGAGCTGTACGAGCGGTACGGCTGGCAGGAGCAGCCCGAGCAGTACGGGCAGGGCGCGCCCTCGTACGGGCAGCCCGGTCCGTACGGCGGCAGCGCCGTTCCCGGCCAGCAGCCGCCCACGCAGCCACGCGGCCGGCACGCCCGCCGCTGAGAGACCCACACGGCCCCGCCCTGATCGTTGAGGCGGGGCTTCCGTTTATCCGGCCCCCCGTTGAGCACGCGTAACCCCCATCAGGCATGGTGGGCAGCAGCAAGCGCGTAACGAGGAGCACGTGGTGGCGGAGCGGCAGCGGGGTGGCGACGGCGGCCCGGAGGCGGAGTCGGGCGACGACCGCAAGCCCCAGTCCGACGAGGCGCACAGCGCCTTCACGCCGCCGCTGGGCGTGCCCCTGCCGCCGGTGCCCGAGGACGAGCATCCGACCTCCGAGTTCGCGATCCCCGAGGGCATCGCGGCCGAGCCGGAGCCGCCCCGCCAGGAGGGCTCCGCGTTCACCCTGCCGGCCGGGGCCGCGCCGCCGGCTGCCGCTGCCGAGCGGACGTCCGGGACGCCGTACCCGGCCTTCACGCCGCCCTACGGGATACCGAAGGTCAGCCTCACCAAGGAGGCGCCCTGGCAGGACCGCATGCGCACCATGCTGCGCATGCCGCTGGCCGAGCGCCCGGTGCCCGAGCGGGCCGAGAAGCCGGAGGGCGAGGAGGCCGGCCCGGCCGTACCGCGCGTCCTCGACCTGACCCTGCGCATCGGCGAGCTGCTGCTCGCGGGGGGTGAGGGCGCCGAGGACGTGGAGGCCGCGATGTTCGGCGTCGCCCACGCGTACGGGCTCGGGCGCTGCGAGCCGACCGTCACCTTCACGCTGCTGACCGTCAGCTACCAGCCGTCCCTCGTCGACGACCCCGTCACCGCCAACCGCACCGTGCGCCGGCGAGGCACCGACTACACCCGGCTGGACGCCGTCTTCCGGCTCGTCCACGACATCACCACGCAGGGCCTGACGCTGGAGGAGGCGTACCGGCGGCTCGCCGAGATACGCCGCAACCGGCACCCGTACCCCACCTGGGCGCTCACCTGCGCGGCCGGACTGCTCGCCGGCGGGGCGAGCCTGCTCGTGGGCGGCGGGCTCGTCGTCTTCCTCGCCGCCCTGGCCGGCGCGATGCTCGGCGACCGGCTGGCGTGGCTGGCGGCGGGGCGCGGGCTGCCGGAGTTCTACCAGTTCGTCGCGGCGGCGATGGCGCCCGCCGCGATGGGCGTGGGGCTGAGCGTCAGCGGCGCGCACGTCCAGGCGTCCGCGGTGATCACGGGTGGGCTGTTCGCCCTGATTCCCGGGCGCGCCCTCGTGGCGGGCGTCCAGGACGGGCTGACCGGCTACTACATCACCGCCGCCGCCCGGCTGCTGGAGGTCGGCTACCTCATCGCCGGCATCGTGAGCGGCGTGCTGATCGTCCTCTACGGCGGCGTGCACGTCGGCGGCCGCACGCTCAACCCGGAGGCGGCGCTCCAGCACCAGGTGCGGCCGGTCGTCCAGACGGTCGCGGCGATGGTGCTGGTCTTCTCCTTCGCGGTACTGCTCCAGCAGGAACGTTCCACCGTGTGGGTGGCGACCCTCAACGGCGGCGTCGCCTGGGTCGTCTACGGCGCGCTCGCCGACGTCGCCGGCCTGGACCCGGTGCCGGCCACGGCCATCGCGGCCGGGCTCGTCGGCCTCTTCGGCCAGCTGCTGGCCCGCTACCGGTACGCGTCCGCGCTGCCGTACGTCACGGCGGCGATCGGCCCGCTGCTGCCGGGCAGCGCGGTCTACTTCGCGCTGCTGAACTTCGCGCAGAACAAACTGGACACCGGCATGGCCAGCATCACGAAGGCGGCGGCACTGGCGCTGGCCATCGCGATCGGGGTGAACCTGGGGTCGGAGATGGCCCGGCTCTTCCTGAGGGTGCCGGGCGCGGCGGGGGCACGGCGGGCGGCCAAGCGGACGCGAGGCTTCTGAGCCGTACGCGACGGGGGCGGCCCCCCGGGGGCTCCGCCCCCGGACCCCCGGACCGCGCTCCGCGCGGTGTCCTCGAACGCCGGACGGGCTGGATACGGGCCCCAGCCCGGCTGCGCCGGAGCCGGGGTCTGGCACCACTCTCCCGCCGGGGGGGGTGAACCGCTCACGGGCCCGCTCCCGTAGTGGTCGCGAGCCCGATCCGCAGGATCAGTGGTGGGCGCCGCCCGCCGCCTCGAGGCGCTTGTACGAGGCCTCGATCTCCGCCTCGGCCTCCGCGCGGCCGACCCAGTCCGCGCCCTCGACCGACTTGCCCGGCTCCAGGTCCTTGTAGACCTCGAAGAAGTGCTGGATCTCCAGGCGGTCGAACTCCGAGACGTGGTGGATGTCGCGGAGGTGCTCCATGCGCGGGTCGTTCGCCGGGACGCACAGCAGCTTGTCGTCGCCGCCGGCCTCGTCCGTCATGCGGAACATGCCGATGGCGCGGCACTTGATGAGGCAACCCGGGAAGGTCGGCTCGTCGAGGATGACCATGGCGTCCAGCGGGTCACCGTCCTCGCCGAGGGTGTTCTCGACGAAGCCGTAGTCGGCCGGGTAGCTGGTCGAGGTGAACAGACGGCGGTCCAGACGGATGCGACCGGTCTCGTGGTCCACCTCGTACTTGTTCCGCGAACCCTTCGGGATCTCGATGGTGACGTCGAACTCCACGGGTGGCTCCTTCATGATCAACACATACGTCGGTGATTAAGTGTCTCTCACGCAGCTATGTGATCGCGAAAGGGGCTGGTCCCGTGGTGCCTGAGGCCTTGCGGCAGCGGCTGGACCGGCATCTGGGCCGGCAGCTGGAGCGCTGGCGCGGGCTGGAACGGGCGCGGCGGCAGACGGTGCGGCTCGTCGCCGTCTCGGCCGCCGCGGGGCTCGCCGTGGCGGGCGGCAGCGTGGTGGCCGCCGGGCCCTGGGACGCCACCGGACAGCGTCTGGCCGAGCGTGACCGCGCCGCGTCCGCCGCGTCCGCCGCCGCCGCGGCGGGCGGCCGCGCGGGCCGTGCCGGGGTGCCCGATCCCGGCCTCCGCGGCCGCCCGGCGTCCGCCGCGCCCCCGGTGCTGCCCGCGCTCGGTGCGCTCGGCGGGCCGGCCGCGCCGCCGCGGTACGCGGAGGACCTCGCGCGGGACCTGGAACCGCTGCTCCAGGACCCGTCCCTCGGCGACCGGCACTCGGCCGCCGTCTACGACGCCGGCACCGGGCAGCTGCTCTTCGGTGCCGACCAGGGCACGGCCTGCACCCCCGCCTCCACGATCAAGCTCGCCACCGCCGCGGCCGCGCTCGCCGCGCTCGGGCCGGACCACCGCATCGAGACGACCGTCGTCGCCGGGAACGACGGCATCGTGCTCGTCGGCGGCGGCGACCCCACGCTCACCTCCCGGCCCGCCAAGGGTGACGGTCCCCGCTCCGCCAGCCTCGCCGAGCTCGCCGACGCGACGGCCCGCGCGCTCAAGGACCGGGGCACGGCGCGCACGAAGCTGTCGTACGACGCCTCCCGCTACTCCGGGCCCCTGCTGCACGCCATAGGCCCGAACGAGAACATCGCCCCCGTCAGCGCGCTCATGGTCGACGAGGGGCGCCTGGACGACACGGACCGCGGCCCTGCCCCGCGCACCGCCGAGCCGGCCGCGGACGCGGCCCGCGCCTTCGCCACGATGCTGCGCGAGCGCGGCGTGCAGGTGGACGGGGACGCGGCGGAGGTACGGGCGGACGCGCACGCCCAGCGCCTCGCGGCGGTGTCCTCCGCGCCGCTGTCCGCGCTGGTCGAGCGGGCACTGACCAACAGCGACAACGACATCGCGGAGGCGCTCGCCCGGCAGACCGCGCTGGCGTCCGGCCGGCCGGCCGGCTTCGAGGGCGCGGCCAAGGCGGTGACGGACCGGCTCGCGGCGCTCGGCCTGCCGATGCCGGGCACGCGGCTGGCCGACGGCAGCGGCCTGGACCGCGCCGACCAGGTCTCGGCGGACTTCCTGGCCCGCCTGCTGCTCCGCGCGGCCGACCCGGCGCACCCCGAGCTCCGCCCGGTCCTCACGGGCCTGCCGGTCGCCGGCTTCACCGGCACGCTCCGCGACCGCTACGACGAGGCCGCGGGCCGCGGCGTCATCCGCGCCAAGACGGGCACCCTGACGGGCGTCAACACCCTCGCCGGCACGGCCGCCACACCGGACGGCCGCGTCCTGACGTTCGCCTTCATGGCCCAGAACACGACGGCCCCGGACCAGGCCCAACGCACCCTGGACCGCCTGGCCTCCGGCCTGGTCGACTGAACGCCCCCGCCGAGCCGGCCTGCGGCCGGCGGTTGGCCCGGTTGCGGCGAGCTGGCACCGCCGGGCCGCGCCGTGCGGGTTGCTCGCCGTCGCGGCGGGGAGTGTGAGGCGGAGCCTCACGCACCGGGCCGCGGCCCGTGAGGCGGGGCCTCGTGCGGTGCTGGGGCCGTACCCCCTTCCCGCCGCGGCGGCGCGTAGCCACGACGGTGGTGCCCGGCGGTGCCGGGCCGGCCTGTGGCCGGTGGGTGGCCCGGTTGCCCATCGCCACCAGCCCGGCGGCGTCGCAGCCGATCAGCAGCCGCCGCCGGTCCCACCGGTCGACCAGGGCGCCGGCGGGCAGCTGCACGAGCAGCTGCGGCAGCAGGGCGGCCGCGCCGACCAGTCCGGCGCCCGCCGGGCTCCCTCCGTACCAGAGCATCAGCAGCGGATAGGCGGCCGTGCTCGCGCGCAGGCCGAGCAGGGAGAGGCCCGCGCCGGTCCACAGCAGCAGGAAGTCGCGGTTGCGGCGCAGCGGCCCGGGGGCGGGCTCGGTGTCGTGCGCGGGCCGGTCGAGCAGGCTCACCGGGCGCCGCCGAGGTCGCCGGGGCCGTCGACGATGCCGACGCGGCACCACTCCAGCACCGCCATGGCGCTGTGCAGCTTGTTCTCCGCCTGGTCGAAGGCGATGCTGTGCGGCCCGTCCAGCACCTCGGCCGTCACCTCCTCGCCCCGGTGGGCCGGCAGGTCGTGCAGGAAGACCGCCGCCGGGCTGTGCTCCCACAGCGCCCCGGTGACCTGGAACGGCGCGAAGACGCGCCGCCAGCCGGGGTCGGGCTTTCGGGTGCCGGTGGTCTGCCAGCGGGAGGTGTAGACGGCGTCGACGCCCCCGGGCAGGTCTTCCATGTCGTGCCGCTCGTCGATCCGCGACCCGTACCGGGCGGCGAGCGCCTCGGCGCGGGCGCGCACCCCGGCCGGCAGGCCGTAGCCGGGGGGCGTGCGCAGCAGCAGTTCGGTGCCCGGGAAGCGGGTCAGGCCGAGCGCGAGCGCGGCGGCCGTGTTGTTGCCCTCGCCGACGTAGAGCACCCGCAGCCCGGCGATGCGCCCGAAGTGCCGCTGGAGCGTGGTGAGATCGGTCAGCCCCTGGGTGGGGTGCTCGTCGGCGCTCATGGCGTTGATCACCGACATGCGGTCCTGTGCGGCCCAGGCGCGCATCTCGGCGGGGTCGCCGGCCGTGCGGGCGACGAGCACATCGAGCATCCGGGAGAAGATCCGGCCGGTGTCCTCGCTGGTCTCCCCGGTGTTGGTCTGGAGGTCGTCGCCGCTGTAGGCGACGATCTGCGCGCCGAGCCGCAGCGCGCCGGAGGAGAAGGCGGTGCGGGTGCGGGTGGAGGTCCGGCGGAAGTAGATCCCGGCGACCGTGCCCGTCAGCGGCCCGGCCGGGGTGATCGTGCCGGCGGAGAAGCCGGCGCCCCGGGCCACGATGGACGCGAGGTCGGCGTCGGTCAGGTCGTCGAGAGAGATGAGGTGGCGGATGGCCACGGCGTGCTCCTTGTCCCCGCCCCCGCCGGCACCGGCGGCCGGTGGTGGACGGACGGATGTGTTGAACCGATCAGGCGCAGGGGCCCCGCTGCGGTGGCCTCGCGGGCGATGGCCGCGTACCGGCCGGGCCCGATGGAGAGGTCCTCCACCGTCCAGGAGCCGGGGCCCCGCGCGGCGGAGTGCCGCACGACGAGCGGGGTACCGGGCGCGGCCGCGCCCTCGTCGACGTCGACCGCGCGCAGGTCGGTCATCAGGCCGACGCCGCTCGCCTTGAGCACGGCCTCCTTGCGGGTCCAGTAGCGGAGGAAGACCTCCAGCCGGCCCTCGGCGGTGGTCCGTTCCCGCAGCCGGGCCAGTTCCCGGTCCGAGAGCACGGTCGGCGCCGTGGTGTCGACGTCGAAGCCCAGTACCTCCTCCAGGTCGACGCCGATCCGCCGGCCGCCGCCGGTGACGCCGAGCAGCCAGTGCGCGCCCGAGCGGGACAGGCTGTAGCTCAGCTCGGTGGGCGGCCAGAGGACGCAGGGCGCGCCGTGGTCGGTGCCCTCGCACTCCGGGCAGCGCAGTCGTCCCAGCCGCAGCAGACCGGGGTCGGTGTCGAGGTAGCGGGCGAGGATGCGGCGCACCGCCACGTGCGCGCCCGCGTAGTGCAGGCCCGCCTCGGCGGTCATCGCGTACGCCCTCTCGCGTTCGGCCGCGGACAGCACGGCCGTCGCGTCCAGGCCGAGCGGGCCGGTGACGGTGCCCCACCACACGTGTGTCACGCCGGCGTCGAGGACGTCCGAGAGGCCGTCGGCGCTCATGGGTGTCACCCCTTTTTCTTTCTCGGGTGGCTCTGGGTGGCTCAGGCCGCGGCGGCGGCCATGGGGCGGGCGGCGGGGTCGTCCGCCAGGGCGGCCTTCCACAGGTGGGACACCTCGCCGAAGTGTTCGCCGACCCAGTCGTCGGAGTACACCGTGTCGATGTAGCGGTCGCCGCCGTCGGGGAAGATCAGGACACAGTTCGAGCCGGGCGGGATGCGGTCCCGGGTCTTCTCCAGCGCGGCGAGGGCCGCCCCGGAGGAGCCGCCGGCGAGGATCCCCTCGCGCAGCACGAGCTTGCGGCAGGCGACGACGCAGTCGAGGTCGCCCACGTGCACGACCTCGTCGGCGGCCGCCGGATCCAGCAGCGCCGGGGGAACGGACGCGCCGTGCCCGGGGATGAGCCGCCGGGTGGCCGGCTGCGGGCCGAAGATGGCGCTGCCGATCGCGTCCACGGCCACGACCGTGGTGTCCATGGAGCTCTGCTCGATGTACTCGGCGCAGCCCCGCAGCGTGCCGAAGGTGCTCACCGGGGAGAACAGGTAGTCGACCCGTCCGTCCAGCGCCTCGGCGATCTCCCGCATGGTCTCGCGGTGGGCCTGCGGGTTGAGCGGATTGGCGTACTGGTTGGGCCAGTACGCGCCGGGCACGGTGGCGACGAGCTCCCGCACCCGCGCCAGGCGGGCGGCGAGGTACTCGCCGGTGACCGGGTCCGGGACGTCCACCATCTCGACGCGCGCGCCGAAGGCGGACAGCAGGGCGAGGTTCTGCCGGGTGGTCTTGGCGTCGACGACGCAGATGAACTCGATGCCGAAGTACTTGCAGATCTGGGCGATGCCGATGGCGAGGTTGCCCGAACTCGACTCGACGACGACCGAGCGGCCCGGCACGAGTTCGCCCGCGCGGATCCGCCCGAGCAGCATGCCGAGGGCGGACCGGTCCTTGATGCTGCCGCCGGGGTTGAACCGCTCCATCTTGGCGAACACACGGAAGCCGGAGTCCGGGAAGACATTGCCGAGTTCGACCAGCGGGGTGTTCCCGATGGCGTCCAGAATCCCCTTGAGCACGGGACGGCTCATACGGATGCCCTTCGCTAGGAATCGAATCGATGTGTGGATCCCAAGCTCGGGGCGGCGCCTATGCGCCTTCTATTAGAGACCGGGTATAGGCGCCCGGGTCAGGGTGCGCCGCGTAACCGATCTGGAGAGGAACCACCCATGCTGATCCTTCGGCGATCCGATGTGACGCAGACCCTGGCCGGCCGCGAGGCGGAGATCATCGAGCTCGTCGCCGAGGCGTACCGGCTGCACGACGAGGGGAGGACCGCGGTCCCGCACTCGATCTTCCTGCGCTTCCCCGAGGAGGACCACGCCCGCGACCGTGTCATCGGCCTGCCCGCCTACCGCGGCGGCGAGCGGCCCGCGGCCGGCATGAAGTGGATCGCCTCCTGGCCGGGCAACGTGGCGGCCGGCATGGAGCGCGCGAGCGCCACCGTCGTCCTCAACTCCCTGGAGAACGGCCGTCCGACGGCCTTCCTGGAGGGCTCGGTCATCTCCGCCAAGCGCACCGCGGCCAGCGCCGCGCTCGCCGCCCGCGTCCTCACCGAGCAGGCCCCGCCGTCCGGTGTGACCCTGATCGGCTGCGGCGTGATCAACCTGGAGATCCTGCGCTTCCTCGCGGCCGCGCTGCCGGGGCTGCGGGAGGCCGCGCTGTACGACAAGGACCCCGCGCGGGCCGCGTCCTTCGCCGAGCTCTGCGCCGCGGAGGTGCCCGGTGTGAAGGCGACCCCGGTGACGGACCTGTCCGGGGCACTGGCCGGTCACCCGCTCGTCTCCCTGGCGACCACCGCCGCCGAGCCGCACCTGGACCTGTCGGACTGCGCGCCGGGCACCACAGTGCTGCATGTGTCGCTGCGCGACCTGACGGTGGAGACGATCCTCGGCGCCGACAACATCGTCGACGACGCGGACCACGTCTGCCGCGAGCGCACCTCGCTGGACCTCGCGGAACAGCGCACGGGCGGCCGCGACTTCGTGAACGCCTCCATCGGCGCGCTGCTGCGCGGAACGGCGGTGCTGGAGCGTCGGCCGGACCGGCACGTGGTGTACTCCCCCTTCGGTCTGGGTGTCCTCGACATCGCCCTGGCGGAGTACGTCCGGGAACGCGCGGAGGACGAGGGCCGGGGCGTCCGGGTGGACGACTTCCTGGCGAGCTGAGGCACGACACGCCTCACCGGCGCGGCTCGCCTCCCCCTACGGGGCGGAGGCGGGCCGCGCCGTCGTTCACGGGGAGGGCTCAGGCCACGGGGATGACGGAGATCCGGCCGCCGTCCGAGCGCGCCCTGACCTTGTGGGCGGACGAGGGGTCGGTCTTGACGCCGACCTTCTGGTCGCCGCCGCCCGTGGCGGCGTCGACCGCGTAACTGCCCTCCGGTACGCGCAGGGTGACGTTGCCGCCGGAGCTGTCGACGTCCACCGAGTCGGGTGCGGCGGCGAAGCCGGCCTTGACGCTGCCGCCGTCCGAGCGCGCGGTGAGCTTCCCCGCCACACCGCCGTCGACCGTGATGTCACCGCCGTCGCTCTGCAGGGTCGCGGCCAGCGCGCTCGGCACCTCCACCCGGTAGCTCACCTCGCAGGTGGAGCCGCCGATGCCCCCGCCGCCGCAGTCGGAGGGGCCGGTCAGGACGAGCTCGCCGCCCTCGGTCTCGTGCCGGGTCTTCGGCTTGTCGTCGCTGTAGCGCAGCGTCTCGGTGACCTTGACCGTGCTGCCGCTTCCGGTGACGACGTCGATCGCGCCGCCGGACGTCTTCACGCGCAGCGAGGTGATCCGCCCGTCGACGGTGTAGGACGAGGACTCGGTGGTGGGGCTGCCGCAGCCGGAGAGCAGGGCTCCCCCGGTGACGGCGGCGGCGAGAACGGCGAGGGCTTTGGCGCCGGGGCGTGCGGGCATGGTGCGGCCTCCTGTGGGGCGGGGGATCGGGGGATCGGGGGGCGGACGGGACGACGGGGTGTGCGGCGGGGTGTGCGGCGGGCCGCGCTCAGGCGGTCATGGCGCGGCGGACGCGCGTGGGGAGCGGCCGGACGGACGAGGTCCCGGCCGGCCGCTGCGGCAGGGCGGCGGCGAGCAGCAGCACGAGGTCGTGGCAGCGGTAGAGCGGCAGGCCGGTCGCGTCGAGTCCCGGCATCTCCAGCAGGCGGGCGTCGACCAGCTCTTCGAGCGCCGTCTCCGCGGCGCTCTCCCCGAGGCCGAGCGCTGCCGCCGCGTCCAGGGCGCGGAACGGCCGTGTGCCGAGCGCCGGCAGCCCGCGCAGCACGACCGTGCCGCGCGGCGACAGCCGTTCCAGGGACTGCCGCAGGCTCGCCTCCACGGAGAGCTCGCCGGCCGTGAGCTCGCGCAGCCGCCCCTCCGGGTCGGCCAGGCGGCGCGCCAGCAGCCGCACCGGCCAGTGCGGGCGCGCGGCGAGCCGGGCCGCGGCGATCCGCACGGCGAGCGGCAGCCCGGCGCAGTGGGCCACGATCTCGCGGGCGGCGCCCTGTTCGGCGGCGACGCGCTCCGCCCCGGCGCCGGCGGCGAGCAGGGCGAGGCCCTCGTCCTCGGTGAGGGGCCCGAGGACGACCGTCTCGACGCCCGGCGTGGCGACGAGGTGGGCGCGGCTGGTGATGAGGACGGCGGCCCCGTCGCCGGCGGGCAGCAGCGGGTCGACCTGGAGGTCGGACACGGCGTTGTCGAGGACCACGAGCAGCCGCTTGCCGGAGCTGAGGGTGCGGTAGCGCCGGACGAGCTCGGCGAGGTCGTCGCGCTGGTCGCCGGCGGTGTCCCCGAGGGCGCGCAGCAGCGGGAGCAGCAGCTCGCGCGGGTCCTTCGGGGTGCCGTCCGGCCGGGACAGATCGGCGTACAACTGCCCGTCGGGGAAACGATTCCGCGCGATGTGGGCCGCCCGGAGAGCCAGGGCCGACTTGCCGGATCCGGCCATGCCAGTGATCAGGAACCGCCGGGACCGTCCCGCCCTGTCGTCGTCGAGCGGGGCGAGCAGCGCGCCGAGCTCCCGCCGGCGCCCGCAGAAGTCGTGGTTGTCGGCCGGCAGCATGGCGGGCACCGGCCGGTCCCGCAGGACTGCGGTCCGGCCGGCCGGCTCGGCGCTCTGGTCCAGTTCTCCGTGGAGGACGGCGAGATAGGTCCGGTGGAGGAGGGATCCGGGGTCCACGCCGAGCTCGTCGGCGAGCACCTTGCGCCCGCAGTGGTAGACGGCCAGCGCGTCACCCTGCCGGTCGCACCGGTAGAGGGCGGTCATCAGCTGGGCCCGCAGCCGCTCCCGGACGGGGAAGGCGTTGACCAGTCCCGTCAGCTCGGGGACGATCTGCCGGTGGCGGCCGAGGGCCAGATCGGTCTCGATGCGGTCCTCCAGCGCGCCGGCCCGGGCCTCCTCCAGCCGCGGCAGCTCGCTCTCGGCCAGGAACTCGGTCACGTTCGCCAGCGCGGTTCCGCGCCACAGGGCGAGCGCCGCGCGCAGCCGCTCGTCGGCGTCCGTGTAGCGGCGCTCCTTCAGGGCCCGGGCGCCGTCCTTCGCCAGCCGCTCGAAGTCCACCAGGTCGATCACCGGGTTCTCGGTGTGCAGCGCGTACCCGGCCTGGCCGCGCGGCAGATCGGCCTCCGCGCCGAGCAGCCCGCGCAGACGCGAGATGTAGGTGTAGATCTGGGCGTTCATGGTCGCCGGGGGGTTGAGGCCCCACAGCGCCCAGCTCAGCCGGCTGTCGGAAACCATGCGGCCGCGGGCCAGCACCAGCGAGGCGAGCACCGTGTGGATCTTCGTGCCCGCGAGCGAGACGGGCCCACCGCTGTTTCTGGCCACCACCGGCCCGAGTAGCTGAAATTCCATGACTCCCCCGTGACACCGAATGACCGGCTCTTTCCGGCCAGAGCCATTCTTGGCGCGCTTCGGGGGCGAACACGGCGGATCAGCAGGTCAGGAAGTTGCGGCGGCAGGACTCTGCCAGGGATCGGGCCCCCGGGGCCTCGGGAGCTGTGGGACACGCGTGTCCGGAACGAGCCGGCCCGGAGCCCTGGGTGCCGGTCCCTGGGTGCCGAACCTGGGTGCCGGTCCCCGGGTCAGGACGCTCTGAGCAGGGCCGCCGCCGGCGGGGCGCCGTCGCGCCACTTGAGGATCTTGTCGAAGCTGACCACCGAGCCCTGGTGACCCGGCCGGTTGTGGACGCGGACGTGGTCCGTGAGCGAGGCGATCAGGAAGAGGCCCCGGCCGTGCTCCTCGTGGGCCGGGGCGGGGGTGCGGGCGCGGACCTCGAAGGAGTCGGCGGACCCGGCGGAGCCGGCGGCGCCCAGGGTGTCGACGGTGCGGGACGTGCCGCCCGCGCGGGCGGCGCCGGACGCGCGGGGCGCGGTCGGGGTGCGGGAGCCACGGGCGGCCCGGGCGGCGGTGCGGCGGCGTGCGGGGCGCCGCGGGGAGCCGGCGAAGCCGGGGCCCGAGTCGGTGACCTCGATGCGGCACGTGTCCCCGTCGATGAAGGCCGTCACCCGGTACGCCGTGTCGGCGTCACCGCCGTGCTCGACCGCGTTCGCGCACGCCTCGCTGAGCGCGACCGCCAGCTCGTACGAGGTCTCGGGGTCGACGCCCGCCGTCTCCATGGCGCCGATGAGCAGCCGCCGGGCGAGCGGAACGCTCGCGGCCTCGCGCCGCAAGTGGAGTGACCACCAAATGCTCATGCTCAGCCTCCTGGCTGCGGCTCGACATACCCCTACGTATAGCCACGGGCCGCCGCGCGTAAGCCTGGCGGGCGTGTGAGACCGCTCATTCGGCGGATGGCCCGCGCCCATCCGGCGGTGTAAGGCGGAGGTACTCCGGAGTACGACGCGGAGGTGACGGATCCGGCGACCCCTGCCGTAGGGAACGCGCGCCTCCGGTGGGATGATGGCGCAGCCATGCCTCACCCCGTCCCGCGCGCCGGCGCGGATCTGCGACTGATACGGGCCGCGGTGTTCACCGCGGTCTGTGTCGCGCTGTCCGCGGGCGGGCACGTGCTGGCGTCCTGCGCGGGGGTCCCGCTGTGGACGCTGGTCGCCGGGTTCACGGCCGTCTTCGCGGTGGCCGCGCCGCTGGCCGGGCGGGAGCGCTCGCTGCCGGGCATAGCGGCCGGGCTGGCCGCCGGCCAGCTGGGCCTGCACGCGCTGTTCGGGCTCGGACAGCGCAGCGCGGAGCTCGCCGGGCAGCAGGCCCGTTCGGAGGGCCGCCTGATCAACTTCGCGGGACAGCTGGTCTGCAACCAGCCGCGCCCGCTCTCCCCCGCGCAGGCCCGCCAGGTCGTCACGGACGCCGGCCTCGGCCCGGCCGCGCAGCACGCGGCGGGGATGACGATGCCGGCGAGCGGCCACCCGGTCGCCCTCGACCACCTCTTCCCGGCGTCGCTGCCGATGCTGCTCGGCCACCTCCTGGCCGCCCTCGGCATCGGCTGGCTGCTGCGGCGGGGCGAGGCCGCGCTCTGGCGCCTGGTCCGGCTGTCGGCGCGCGGTGCCGCCGGGTTCGCGCTGATCCGCGCGCTGCGGTCCGCGCTCGCGCTGGTCCGGGCGTGGTGGCACGGCGACCGGCCGGTGGCCGGCGCGGTCGTGCGGCGGGCCGACGCGGAGGACGAGCGTCCGGCGCGGGAGCCGGCCCTGCGGGACGTGGTGGTCCGGCGCGGCCCGCCGCGCCTCGCCCTCGCGGCCTGACGACGCGACGCACTCCGGCGCCTGGAGCGGGAGGGCGGTCGCGCCGCGTCCGCGCGCGCCCTCACCTTCCGCCCCTCCTCCTCGTGGAGTCTTCTGCCATGTCCAAGAACGCGTCGCGTCTTCGTCCCTCCTCCGCCCTCCTGCGCCGGCTGCCCGTCGTCGGCGGTGTGGCCGCCGGCAGCCTGCTGCTGGTCGCCGGCCCGGCCTTCGCGCACGTCTCCGTGCAGCCGGGCACGGCCGAGAAGGGCGGCTACAGCACCATCGCCCTCAAGGTGCCGAACGAGAAGGACAACGCCTCCACCGTCCAGCTGGAGCTCGACCTCGACCCCAAGCACCCGCTCGCCTCGGTGATGCCGCAGCCCGTGCCGGGCTGGGACGTCAAGGTGGAGAAGTCCAAGCTCGACAAGCCGCTGGAAATGCACGGCAAGACGATCACCGAGGCCGTCACCAAGGTCACCTGGTCCGGCGGCAAGATCGACCCGGGCCAGTTCCAGCAGTTCGCGCTGTCCGTCGGCCAGCTGCCCACCGACGCCGACGAACTGGTCTTCAAGGCGCTCCAGACGTACTCCGACAACGACGTGGTCCGCTGGATCGACGCGTCGAAGCCGGGTGGCGAGGAGCCCGAGCACCCGGCCCCGACCCTGAAGCTCGTCGACAAGGGCACCCTGAACGGCGGCGCCGCCGCCAAGCCGGACGCCAAGGCCGGCGCGAAGGACGCCAAGGACGCCAAGGACGAGAACGCCGCGGCCAAGGACGACCAGGGCGACGGCACCGACACCACCGCCCGGGTCCTGGGCATCGTCGGCATCGTCGTCGGCGTGGCCGGCGTCGCCTTCGGCGTGGTCGCCGGGCGCCGCCGCACGGCCGCCTGACGCACGGCCCGACGCACCAGGCCGGACCGGCGGACCCGCGCCCACCGCACGTACGCCCCTCCCCGCGCGCCCGTACCCGTACGGGCGCGCGGGCGGGCCGCCGGTCCCGCACCACCGAACGACCCCTGGAGACCCCCTCCATGCGCAACAAGATCCTCGGCGCGGCGCTCGCCGCCGTCGCCGCGCTCTCCCTCACCGCCTGCGGCGGAGGCGACGGCGGCGACAAGCCGGCGGCCGACGTGTCGGCCGAGTCGCCGAAGCAGGCCGCGATCACCCTGGACAGCCCGAAGCCCAAGCCCGACCTGGTGCTGACGGACACCTCGGGGAAGAAGTACGAGCTGGTCAAGGAGACCAAGGGCCACCCGGTCCTGCTCTACTTCGGCTACACCTACTGCCCCGACGTCTGCTCGACCGTCGTCGCGGACCTGGCCGCCGCGGCGAAGAAGCTGCCCGAGGCGGACCGGAAGAACCTGCGGACCGTCTTCGTGACGACCGACCCCGAGCGGGACACGCCCGAGCGGATGCGCGCGTGGCTCGACGCGCAGGGCGGTCAGGACATCGTCGGTCTGACCGGCGACTTCGACACGATCCAGGCGGCGGCCAAGCCGCTGGGCATCCTGGTCGAGAAGGCGAAGAAGGAGAAGGACGGCTCGATCACCGTCAGCCACGGTGCCGAGGTCGTCGGCTTCTCGCCGAAGGACGACGCCGGCCACTGGATCTACACGTCCTCGACCACGGCGGACCAGTACGCCAAGGACCTCCCGAAGATCGTCAAGGGGGAGAACCCGTGACCCGGCCCGTCCTGCGCAGGACCACCGTCGCCGCCGCCGTGGCACTGCCCCTCGCGCTCGCGGGCGGCCTCGTCCTGGTCACCGGCTGCGACTCCGCCAAGGGTTCGGACAAGCCGGAGCTGTCCGTCAGCGGCGCGTACCTGCCACAGCCGGCGATGCCCGACATGGCGGCCGCGTACTTCACCGTCAAGAACGACGGCGGCAAGGCCGACACGCTCACCAAGGTCACCACCCCGCTCTCGGCGGACGTCACCCTGCACACCACCGAGGGCTCGCAGATGAAGCACACCGAGCAGCTGGACGTGCCGGCCAGGGGCGAGCTGACGCTCGCGCGCGGCGGCACGCACCTGATGCTCGGCAAGCTCGACCACAAGCCGCAGGTCGGCGAGAAGGTCGAGTTCACCCTGCACTTCGCCACCTCCGCACCGATCAAGATCAAGGTGCCGGTGGAGGCTGCCACGTACCGTCCCACCGTCCCCAAGGACTGACGTTGCGATGAGGACCCCGACCGCCCGGACGGCCCGCCGTGTGCTGCCGCTGCTGGGCACCCTGCTGGCCGCGTTGCTGTGCACGCTGACCCTCGGCGCGGGCACCGCGTCGGCGCACGCCGCGCTGACCTCCACCGACCCCGCCGACGGCTCGGTGGTGCCCACCGCACCGGCCCGGGTCACGCTCACCTTCTCCGAGGGCGTGCTGCTGGGCGCCGACGCGGTCCGGGTCCTCGATCCGCGGGGCGGACGCGTCGACGAGGGCCGCCCGGCCCACGTGGACGGCAGGTCCGACACCGCGACGGTCGCGCTGCGCGCCGGCATCGCCAACGGCACCTACACGGTGGCGTGGCAGGCGGTCTCGGCGGACAGCCACCCGGTGGCCGGGGCCTTCACCTTCTCCGTCGGCGCGCCCTCGCAGACGACCGTGAAGGTCGAGGGCGTCACCAAGACCACCGACCCTGCGGTCGAGACCTTCTACGGCATCGGCCGGTACGCCGCCTACGGCGGCTTCGTGCTGCTGGTCGGCGGCTGTGCGTTCGCCGGGTTGTGCCGCTCGTCGCGGCCGGTCCAGCGGGTCGCGGTGGCGGGCTGGACCACGCTGTTCGGCTCCACGGTCGCGCTGTTGCTGCTGCGCGGCGCGTACGCCGGCGGCAAGGGTCTGGGTTCGGTCCTCGACCTGGCGCTGCTGGGCGACGCGCTGTCGACCAAACCGGGCGCGGCGCTGCTGTCCCGGCTGCTGCTGCTGAGCGCGGCGGCGGTCTTCCTCGCGGTGCTCTTCGGCACGTACGCCGGGGAGGACGGCGGCGAACGGGGCCCGGACCGCGGTGCCGACCGCGACGCGCCGGCCCGGCGGCGGGACCTGGCCTACGGGCTGGGCATCGGCGGCACGATCGTGGCGGCCGGTCTGGCGGCGACCTGGGCGATGGCCGAGCACGCCTCGGCCGGCTTGCAGACATGGCTGGCCATGCCGGTCGACGTCGCGCACCTGCTCGCCGTCGCGGTCTGGCTGGGCGGCCTGGTGGCACTGCTGGCCGTGCTGCGGTCCGGCGAACCGGTCCGGCGCGCGGCGGTGGAGCGCTTCTCCCGCATGGCGTTCGTGTCGGTGTGCGTGCTGGTGGCGACCGGCGTCTACCAGTCGTGGCGACAGGTCGGCTCGTGGGGCGCGCTGACGGACACCGAGTACGGGCAGCTGCTGCTGGTGAAGGTCGGCCTGGTCGGTGTGATGGTGGCGCTCGCGTTCTTCTCGCGCCGCTGGACGGGCCGGCTCGCCGACCGCGCGGGCAAGGCGGCCAAGGCGGCCAAGGCGCCCGCTGCCAAGACGAAGGCGGCGGCGGGGACGGTGCCGGCGGGAACGGTGCCGGCGGGGAAGGTATCGGCAGGGAAGGTGTCGGCGGGGAAGGCCGTGCGGTCCGCCGCTTCGGCGGACCCCTCCGGCGCGTCCGGTTCCGCGAGCTCCTCCGGGTCGTCCGGCTCCGCCGACTCGGTGCGGGCCGCGCAGCTCGCCCGGCAGCAGGCCGCGCGGGCCAAGGCCGCCGGCCGGCGGGAGCGCGACGCGGATGCGAACCGCACCGGCCTGCGCCGCTCGGTGCTCGCCGAGGCGGCCGTGGCCGTCGCCCTGCTCGCGGTCACGACCGTGCTGACCGGCACCCAGCCGGGCCGCGCCGAGACCGAGCAGCGCCAGGCGGCCGGCTCCCGCACCCAGGCCCCGGGCCCGGCCCGCTCCGGCCCGGCCGAGGTCGAGATCGCCTACGACACCGGCGGGGCGAACGGGCGCGGCACTGCGGTCGTCACGCTCGACCCCGGGCGCTCCGGCGCGAACGCCGTCGACGTACGGCTGGTCGACCCCTCGGGCAAGCCGGTGGACGTGCCCGAGCTGGGCGTCGCGTTCACCGAGCAGCAGAAGAAGATCGGCCCGCTGCGCACTACGCTCGTCCGTCAGTCCGCCGGCCACTGGCGGGCCGCCGGCTTCCAGCTGCCCATGGCGGGCGAGTGGCAGCTGACCCTGACCGTACGGACCTCCGACATCGACCAGGTCACCGAGCTCGGGAACGTGAAGATCAACTGATGGCCGAAGCAGATTCCGGGAACACCCACCTCTCGCGGCGGCGGCTGCTCGGCACCGCCGGTGCCGTCGGCGCGGCCGGACTGGTCGCGGGCGGCGCGGCGGGCGCGTTCGCGGCCGGCGCGGTGCGGGGCGAACCGGCGCCGCTGACGGGCGTGGGCAGCACGGCCGTGCCGTTCCACGGCGCGCACCAGGCGGGCATCACCACACCGGTGCAGGCGCACGGACACCTGATCGCCTTCGACCTCGCCCCCGGCGCCGACCGCAAGGCGGCGGCCGCGCTGCTGCGCCGCACGGCCTCGCCGACGGTGGGGTCGGCGGCGGTGGTGATGGCCTGGCTGCCGGCGCCGTAGAGGTCCACC
>NZ_JBFAPH010000032.1:0-30843 GCF_040675635.1 Streptomyces sp. NPDC049577 | reverse complement strand
CACCTGCACCGGCCGCCACCGTGACGACGCCGCCGGGGGGCACCCCGCAGTGGTGAGAGGATTGTGCGGGTGAGGGTAGTAACCAGTGATATCGAGAAGGCGGCGGAGGTGCTGCGCGCCGGGGGCCTGGTGGCCCTGCCGACGGAAACCGTCTACGGTCTGGGCGCCAATGCCGAGGATCCTGTCGCGGTCGCGCGGATCTTCCAGGCCAAGGGGCGGCCGCCCACGCACCCGCTGATCGTCCACATCGGTGGCGCGGAGCAACTGGACGAGTGGGTCGAGGAGGTGCCGGCGACGGCGCGCCTGCTCGCCGAGCACTTTTGGCCGGGGCCGCTGACGCTGGTCCTGCGGCGCGGCCGGCGGGTGCCCCTGGAGGCCACGGGTGGCCTGGAGACGGTGGCCGTGCGGGTGCCCGACCACCCCGCGGCGCTCGCCCTGCTGGCGCACTTCGGTGGCGGCGTAACGGCGCCTTCCGCGAACCGCTTCGGCTCGGTCAGCCCCACCACGGCGGATCACGTCCGGGCGGAACTCGGTGACGAGGTCGACTTCGTGCTGGACGGCGGTCCCTGCGGCGTCGGCGTCGAGTCGACCATCGTCGATGTCACGGGCGAGGTCCCGAGCGTCCTGCGGCCCGGCGGTGTCACCCGCGAGGACCTCGAAGCGGTGCTGGGGCGCCCGGTCGTGGTCCCCTCGACCAGCCACATCCGGGTGCCGGGCCAGCACCCTTCCCACTACGCGCCCCGGGCGAAGGTCGTCCTGGTCGAGCCGGAACAGGTCGTCGCCGAAGCCGAGCTCGCGCAGCAGCGGGGACACCAGGTAGGTGTCCTCCTTCCGCCCGCCTTCACCGGCACCCCGGTGAAGGCGCACACCGTCGTGGCGGTCCCCGCTTCGATGGACGCCTACGCGCGCGGGCTGTACGGGTTCCTGCGGGAGTTCGACCTGCGCGGGTGCGACCTGATCATCGCGTCCCTGCCAGCCGAGGAGGGCCTGGGGCTCGCGATCGCCAACCGGCTCCGCCGCGCCGCAGGGCCCCGGCTCTCCTCGTGACCGTCCACGGCCAAAGGGGTCAGGATGCGGTGGTGGCCGCCGCATCCAGGCCGCGGGCCGCGACAAGCTGTGCGGTGCCGTCGGCCAGGCGGTAGGACAGGCCCACCACGGCGGCCCGGCCGGCGGCGACCTTCTCGGCCAGGGCGCGTGAGCGGTCCAGCAGCAGGTCCACGGTGTGTCCCACGTGTTCGGCCACGATCTCGTCGGGCTTCACCCGCCCGGCCGCGCGGGCTGCCAGCACGCTGGGGGTGACCCGTTCGACGACGTCCCGTACGTAGCCCGTGGCGGGCACGCCGTCCTCCAGCGCGGCGCAGGCGGCGCCGACCGCCCCGCAGGAGTCGTGGCCGAGGACCACGACCAGGGGGCAGTCCAGTATGTCGACGCCGTACTCGATGCTGCCCAGCACCTCCGGCCCCAGCACGTGTCCGGCCGTACGCACCACGAACAGGTCGCCCAGACCACGGTCGAAGATGATCTCTGCGGCCAGGCGGGAGTCGGAGCACCCGAACAGCACCGCGAAGGGTTGCTGGCCCGGCGCGATCTCGGCGCGGCGGGTGGCGTCCTGGTTCGGGTGTTCCGGGGTTCCCGCGACGAAGCGCCGGTTACCGGCCAGCAGCAGCTCGAAGGCGTCGGAGGGCGTCAGGGTCTGGATCTCGGTCATACCCGCAGCCTACGAGCCGGCGCCTGCCGGACGCACCGCCTGGTCCTGGCGGAGCGCGCCGTCCCGGGCCGGTGTCCATCCACCGGCACGCCCGCCGGTCACGCGGACGACTCGGTCGGCGGCCAGTTTCTGCAGCAGGCCGTAGGCGGGTACGGGCAGGAGCAGGTAGGGCTTGTCGGGGAGGGTGGTGGTGAGGAGGACGGCGCCGGCGCTGCTGTTGTTCATGCCGCAGGCGAGGGTGAGGGACGACCCGGTGGACGGTTCCAGGCGCAGCAGGCGGGCGGCGAGGTGGCCCAGGGTGAAGGAGAGCGCGCACACCACCGTCGCCTCGGTCGGTGCGGCGGCGAGAAGGAGGGGCCGGGGCTGGTGGAGGAAGGAGCCGGGGGCGCCGCTGGCGTTGACGTAGGTCAGGAGCAGTGAGCCCCACAGTGCCGCCATGGGGGTGGCGTGCAGCAGGGGCCTCAGCGAGCGGGCCGTCAGCAGCAGTCGGCACAGGATGCCGGCGCCGCAGGGCAGCAGGACGGAGGTGAGTGCGAAGCCGGGGCCGAAGGTATGGGCGGCCTGGTGCAGTGATCCCGCGTAGTCGCCGTCCAGCAGCGGGGGCAGGGCGGTCATGGTCAGGGGGATGGTGAACGGGCTCAGCAGGGTGGAGGCGAGGACGAGCCCGACCATGACGGGCTCTTGGGGAAGGACCAGCCGTAGGCGAAGTTCATGAACGTGCCGTCGATGGCGTCCAGCAGCGACATCCCCGCCGCGAACAGCACGGGCAGACACAAGATCGCGTCCCAGGGCAGACCGGAGGCGGCCGATCCCGCCACCGTCTCCTCCGCAGTCGACGGCGACCGCAGGTGCTGCGTGGTCACCGGGAGCGCACGTCGTGCTCGCCCGCCACGACGCCGCAGCCGAAGGCGGGCAGGCCGGCTATGGACGGGGTCAAGGCTGCGTCAAACAGTTGCTCATATGCGCAAGTGTTGAGCTATGCTGCTGAGCGTTCAAAAGCAAAAGGCACCTCGTTCGGTGAGGCGTCTTCGCGGACACAGGCCACTGACCCCACGACGTCGAGAGACGCCCAGGTTCAGGACAGGTCTCCCCGGCCTAAGGGGTGACCCCAAGTGGCTGCCCCTCAAGGGGACTACGCCGTGGAGTGCCAAAGCTCTGACGAGTTGGGGTGAACCAGCCATACGGGCCGGTCCGCTCCTTGCCGTGTCGTCAGGCGCCCGCGTGCGCCCCGGCCGGGAGGAGGCGAGAGACATGCATGGCACCAGTCCGGGCCACAGCAGGCCCCGCACCCTTACGTCCTCGCTGACTTCCGGCACGCGGTAACCACCTTCCCTGCGCGCATCTCGCGATACCCCATCCGGCACCCGTGCGGCCTCTTGCCGCCCCGGGCCGTTGGGCTGCTCGCAGGGAAGATTGCTGCTGCGTGCCCCACACCGCCCTCACCGAAGGGCTCGGGAGGCCCGTCATGACCGGCACGACCACCACCGCACCCATGACTCCGGCACCGCCGCGCGCCGCCGTGCTCGACGACGCCCACCTCGGCGACATCCGCGGCGCGCTCGGCACCATCAGGATGGACGACACGGCCCCGCGCAAGGGCCTGTCCGCCAAGCTCAGGACACTCCTCGCCATCATCGGCCCCGGCCTGATCGTCATGGTGGGCGACAACGACGCCGGCGCCTTCGGCACCTACACCCAGGCCGGCCAGAACTACGGCACCAGCCTGCTGTGGACGCTGCTCCTGCTCATACCCGTGCTCTACGTGAACCAGGAGATGGTGCTGCGGCTCGGCGCCGTCACCGGAGTGGGCCACGCACGGCTGATCCTGGAGCGGTTCGGCTCGTTCTGGGGCGCCTTCTCCGTCATCGACCTGTTCCTCCTCAACGCCCTGACCATCGTCACGGAGTTCATCGGCATCACCCTGGCCGTCGGGTACCTGGGGCTGCCGAAGATACCGAGCGTGCTGCTGGCCGCGGCGATCGTGGTGGTGGCCGCGTCGACCGGCTCCTTCCGCCGGTTCGAGCGCACCGCGATCCTCCTGTGCGCCGGCTCCCTGCTGCTCGTCCCCGTCTACTTCATCGTGCACCCCTCCACGGGGCAGATGGCGCACGACTTCGTCGTGCCCGGCATGCCGGTGCACGCCCGGCTCTCCGACGTGATGCTGCTGATCATCGCGATCGTGGGCACCACCGTGGCACCGTGGCAGCTGTTCTTCCAGCAGTCCTACGTCATCGACAAGCGCATCACCCCCCGCTTCATGCGCTACGAGAAGGCCGACCTGTGGCTCGGCATCGTCATCGTCGTCATCGGCGCCGCCGCCATGATGGGCTTCACCGCCGCCGCGTTCACCGGCCACGGCGAGTTCGGCAACTTCACCGACGCCGGCGATGTGGCCACCGGAGTGGAGAAGTACGCGGGCAGGACGGCCGGCGTGCTGTTCGCCATCGCCCTGCTCGACGCCTCGATCATCGGCGCCTCCGCCGTCTCCCTCTCCACCGCCTACGCCATCGGCGACGTCATGGGCCTCAAACACTCCCTGCACCGCGGCGTCAAGAGCGCCAAGGGCTTCTACGCCGTCTTCGCCGGTGTCATCCTGGCCGCCGCCGTCATCGTCATCATCCCCGGCTCCCCGCTCGGCCTGCTCACCGAGGGCGTCCAGACCCTCGCCGGGGTCCTGCTGCCCTCCGCGTCCGTCTTCCTGCTGCTCCTCTGCAACGACAAGGCCGTCCTCGGCCCCTGGGTCAACGGACGGGCCATGAACGTCTTCACCTCCCTCGTCGTCGCCGTCCTCGTCACCCTGTCGATCATCCTGACCGCGGCCGTCCTCTTCCCCGGCATCACCTCCACCGAGATCCTCGACATCATGGCGGTCTGCGGCGTCGCCGGCATCCTCGCCTTCGGCTACGCCGAAACACGACGCCGCCGCAAGGGCTGGGCCGCGCAGGCCCGGCGCATCGATCGCGCGGGCAAGGACACGTGGCGCATGCCGCCGCTGGAACAGCTGCCCAAGCCCGTCATCTCCACCGGCCGCAAGGCCGGCCTCACCGCCCTGCGCACCTATCTGCTGGCCGCGATGACCCTGGTGATCGTCCGCATCGTGCAGCTCGCGCTCGGCCACTGAGCTCGCCGGGGACGGCGGCGCCCTGCTGCCTGCCGCCGTCCCGGGGCGGAGGAGGCGGCCCGCCGCCTCTCGCCTCCGACGACGTTTCAGGCCGAAGCCCCGGTTCGGCGCCCGCACCGCGTGAGACAGGCGCGCGGTGCATGCGCCGGCCGGGGAGCCCCTACCCGCTGGCGGACCACCTGGCGAACCGATGTGGTTATTCCAGTCCGTGTGGAGCGACCAGCGCAATCACCATGACCGTCAGGGGGAAGAGCACTACTCCTCCGTGAACGATCATTCCGGCCACCGTCTGGACCTTGACGGCCCCGCTGAGTCGTCCGCGACGGCGGACAGCGACCGAGCACGACAGCCACAGTCCCGGCACCCCGATGACGAAGGCCCCGAGGGCCCCGAGTACCGCCAGCCAGTCGGCGCCTTCCGTCTGGGCTCCAAGCACCCATGCGAGCACGCAGGGTGCCTGGGCCAGGAGTAGCCGGCGGGCGCGGGAGAGCGGATCGCGGGGAGCCATGGCCAGCGGGGGCCGAGACGGTCGCGGAGGCACGAAGGCGGGCTGTTGCGCCCGTGTGGTTCGGGCGGCTTCTTGCAAAGCCTTGCGCATCGATTCGGCGTCCGGGTAGCGCAGGGCGGGGTCTTTCGCCAGAGCGCGGGCCAGTACGGCCTCCACCGTAGGGTCTGCCTCGATGCCCAGGGAGGCAAGGGTGGGCGGGGCAGCGTTGAGATGCAGGTAGCCGATCGCGTAGCCGGAGTCCGCCTCGAAGGGGAGCCGCCCGGCGAGCATCTGGAACAGCAACACCCCGACCGAGTAGAGATCGGAGCGGCCGTCGATGTCGGGGCGGCCCTGCAGCTGCTCCGGCGACATGTAGTGCCAGGTGCCGATCATCTGGCCGGTGCGCGTGAGGGCTGTACCGGCCGCGGCGGCGGCCCGCGCGATGCCGAAGTCCGCGACCTTCGCTGTCCCGTCCGCCGTCAGCAGGACGTTCCCCGGCTTGATGTCGCGGTGGACCAGCTCGTGCGCGTGGGCCACGGCGAGCCCGGCCAGCACCTGCGAGGCGAGGCCGAGAGCCTGCGCCACCGGCAGGGCGCGTCGTGCGCGCAACAGGTCGGCGAGGCTGCGGCCGGCGACGAGTTCCATCACGATGTACGGGACGGGCTCGTCACCCATGTCGTGAACGGCCACCACATGCGGATGGCTGATCGCGGCCATGGCTTGTGCCTCACGCCGAAACCGGGCCGGGTACCCATCGTCGAACGACAGGCCGGGCCGCATCGCCTTCAGCGCGACGATCCGTGCCAACTTCGCGTCGTAGGCCCGGAAGACCTCGGCCATGCCACCGCTGCCGAGCCTTGTATCGATCAGGTAGCGGCCACCGGCAAGCGTCGCACCGGGCCCCAAGACGTCCCCCACAGCCCCCGAGCATGGCACAAGTCACCTGTGCGCCAGGCGAACTTGGCCCATGGATCTCATCCAGCGGGGCGGAGTGCTGCGAAGGGCTCGGCGTTCCGGGCCCGCTCGGCAATGGCCCGAACCGTAGGCGGCCACGTTTAAAGGGCAAGGTCAGCGTCGTGCGCTGTCACCGGAGGACGGGCGGTGGCGGTGCTGGTGGACGGCGACGGGTTCACCGCGGCGGGCGGCGCCGGGGGCGCGGCGGGCGGGGAGTCGGTGGTGACCTTGACGCGGTGGCTTGACCATTCGTCGCCGGCTGTCACGCTCGGTTACTATGCTCACTTCATGCCGGAGGCCGGAAACAAGGGGCGCTCTGCCATCGACGGGCTGCTCGGGAGGGCGGGGGAGCGGCACGCCGGCCGGAACTCCCCAGATTCCTCCCAAGGCTGATCGTCGACGTTTCTCACCAAGAGCACCCATGGGAGTGGGTCATGGATTGCAAGGTAAAAGAGCCGCGGAGTCTACGATAATGCTGCCAGAGGTCACCGCGACCCGCTATGTCACGCCCCTGCGCGAAGGCGGCTCGCTCCCGGGCATCGTCGAGGCCGACGATCTCGGGACGTACGTCATGAAGTTCACCGGCGCCGGCCAGGGCCGCAAAACGCTGGTCGCCGAGGTCGTCTGCGGCGGCCTCGCCCGCCGGCTCGGGCTGCGCGTCCCGGACCTGGTGCGCATGCAGCTCGACCCGGTCATCGGCCGCGCCGAACCGGACCCCGAGGTCCAGGCCCTGCTCAAGGCCAGCGGCGGCCTCAACCTCGGCATGGACTACCTGCCCGGCGCCCTCGGCTTCGACCCGCTCGCCTTCGAGACGGACGCGGCCGAGGCCGGGCGCGTGGTGTGGTTCGACGCCCTCATCGGCAACGTCGACCGCTCCTGGCGCAACCCGAACCTGCTGGTCTGGCACGGCGAGCTGTGGCTCATCGACCACGGCGCCACCATGATCTGGCACCACAACTGGCCCACCGCGGCGGCCGCGGCCGGCAGACCGTACGACGCCTCCGACCATGTGCTGGCCTCCTTCGGTCCCGACGTGGCCGCCGCCGGCGCCGAGCTCGCGCCCCTCGTCACCGAGGAACTGCTGACCGAGACCGTCGCGGACGTGCCCGACGAGTGGCTCGTCGACGAACCCGGCTTCACCCACCCGGACGCCGTGCGTCGCGCGTACGTCGACGTCCTGCTCGAACGCGCCGCGGTCGTCGGCGAGCGCGTCACGCTCGGCGAGCGTAGCGCGGAGCGACCCTCGCAGGTGCCGGAATGGCTGCGCGTCAGGCTGAACAGGAGGGCCGGCGAGTGACCGGGCACCACACCAACGGACGGGACCTCTTCGAGTACGCGCTCCTGCGCGTCGTCCCCCGCGTCGAGCGCGGCGAGCAGATCAACGCCGGCGTCATCGTCTACTGCCAGGCCCGCTCCTACGTCGAGGCCCGCGTCCACCTGGACGAGGCCCGGCTGCGGGCCCTGGACCCGGACGTGGACGTCGAGTGCGTCCGCGCCGCGCTCCGCGCCGTGGAAGGGGTCTGCGCCGGCGGCGAGCGCGCCGGTCAGGCGGCGGGAGACGACGCGGGGCGGCGCTTCCGCTGGCTGATCGCCCCGCGCAGCACGGTCGTCCAGCCCGGCCCCGTGCACACCGGGCTGACGCCGGACCCCGAGAGCGAGGCCGAGCGCCTGCTGGACCTGCTGGTGAGATGAGGGCGCGTCCGCCGCGAGGCGGGCGCCCGCGCCGGCTGGAGGGGGAGCCGTTGACAGTCGGTGACGAGGCTTCTAGCGTCTGATCAGCCGACGCTACTAAGCGGTTGCTCACCCGCCGTTTCCGGAAGCGCCGGGCGGGGGAGCCCCCTTCGAGGTGAGGAGAACCCGCATGTCCACCACCGAGCAGCGCGTCGCCGTCGTCACGGGCGCGGCCCGTGGCATCGGCGCCGCGACCGCCGTCCGGCTGGCGGCCGAGGGCCGCGCGGTCGCCGTCCTCGACCTCGACGAGGCGGCCTGCGCGGACACCGTGGAGAAGATCACGGCGGCGGGCGGCCGGGCACTCGCCGTGAGCTGCGACGTCTCCGACTCCGCCCAGGTGGACAGCGCCGTCGCCCGGGTCGCCGAGGAGCTGGGGGCGCCGGTCATCCTCGTCAACAACGCCGGTGTCCTGCGCGACAACCTGCTGTTCAAGATGAGCGACAGCGACTGGGACACCGTGCTGAACGTGCATCTGCGCGGCGCGTTCCTGATGTCGCGCGCCTGCCAGAAGCACATGGTGGACGCGGGCTGGGGCCGGATCGTCAACCTCTCCAGCAGCTCCGCCCTCGGCAACCGCGGCCAGGCCAACTACGCCGCCGCCAAGGCCGGCATGCAGGGCCTCACCAAGACCCTCGCCAAGGAGCTCGGCAAGTTCGGCATCACCGCCAACTCCGTCGCCCCCGGCTTCATTGCCACGGACATGACCGCCGCCACCGCCGCCCGGGTCGGCATGAGCTTCGAGGACTTCAAGACCGCCGCCGCGAGCCAGATCCCGGTCCAGCGCGTCGGCGAGCCCGAGGACATCGCCAACGCCGTCGCCTTCTTCACCGGCGAGCAGGCCGGCTACGTCTCCGGCCAGGTCCTGTACGTGGCCGGCGGCCCGCTCAACTGAGCCCGACCGAGGGAGGAAGATCCATGACCGCTCAGGAGAGCACCGGCCGGGTCGCCCTGATCACCGGGGCCAGCAGGGGCATCGGCTATGGCATCGCCGAGGCCCTGATCGCCCGCGGCGACCGCGTCGTCATCACCGGCCGCAACGAGGACGCCCTCCGGGAGGCCGCGGACAAGCTCGGCGCCGACCGGGTCCTCACCGTCGCGGGCAAGGCCCACGACGAGGCCCACCAGGCCGAGGCCGTCGAGCGCGCCCTGGAGACCTTCGGGCGCCTGGACCACCTGGTCAACAACGCCGGCACCAACCCGGTGTTCGGCCCGCTCGCCGAGGTCGACCTCGGCGTCGCTCGCAAGGTCTTCGAGACCAACGTCGTCTCCGCCCTGGGCTTCGCCCAGCAGGTGTGGAAGGCGTGGCAGAAGGAGAACGGCGGCGCGATCCTGAACATCGCCTCCGTCGCCGGCCTGGCCCCGTCCCCCTTCGTCGGCGCGTACGGGATGAGCAAGGCCGCCATGATCAACCTCACGCTGCAACTCGCGCACGAGATGGCGCCCGGCGTTCGGGTCAACGCGCTCGCGCCGGCCGTGGTGAAGACCAAGTTCGCCGCGGCGCTCTACGAGGGGCGCGAGACCGAGGCGACGGCCTCCTACCCGCTCGGCAGGCTGGGCGTGCCGGAGGACATCGGGGGCGCGGCCGCCTTCCTGCTCTCCGACGCCGCCGGATGGATCACCGGGCAGACGCTCGTGCTGGACGGGGGCCTCTTCCTCAACGCGGGGGTCTGACGGCGGCCCCGGGGCCGGCGGCCGAGAGAGCGTTGTCAGTGGTCGCCGGTAAGTTCTCCGGTGCAAGAAGGATCCCAACCGGAGGTTGTCGAACGTGACCGACATCGACCTGCTGCCCGAGTCCTGGCGCGGAGTCCTCGGCGACGAGCTGCACAAGCCCTACTTCAAGGAGCTCATGGAGTTCGTCGAGGAGGAGCGGGCCAAGGGCACGGTGTACCCGCCGCGCGAGGAGGTCTTCGCCGCCCTGGAGGCGACCCCCTACGAGCAGGTCAAGGTCCTCGTCCTCGGGCAGGACCCGTACCACGGCGAGGGCCAGGGTCACGGCCTGTGCTTCTCCGTCCGGCCCGGTGTCCGCACGCCCCCGTCCCTGCGCAACATCTACAAGGAGATGCAGGAGGAGTTCGGCTACCCGATCCCCGACAACGGCTACCTCATGCCGTGGGCCCGGCAGGGCGTCCTGCTGCTCAACGCCGTGCTGACCGTGCGGTCCGGCGAGGCCAACTCCCACAAGGGCAAGGGCTGGGAGAAGTTCACCGACGCGGTGATCCGCGCCGTGGCCTCCCGGCCCGACCCGGCCGTCTTCGTCCTGTGGGGCAACTACGCCCAGAAGAAGCTGCCCCTCATCGACGAGTCGCGGCACGCTGTCGTCAAGGGCGCCCACCCCTCGCCGCTCTCGGCCCGGAAGTTCTTCGGCACCCGCCCCTTCACCCAGATCAACGAGGCCATCGCGGCGCAGGGCCACCAGCCGATCGACTGGCGCATCCCCGACCTCGCGGGCTGAGCCCCCCCGGCCGCGTCAGCGGCCGTACACCTGGTGGCAGATCCGGGACGCGTCGCTGCCCTGCTGCCAGCGGCCGTACTGCTCGCCGAGCCCGCAGACACCGGCGCCCGGCCCCATGCGCGGGGCCGGAGCCGGCCGGCGCGGCGGCTGCGCCTCCCGCTCGGGGGCGCGGTGGGGCTCCTCGACCTCCCGGCCCACCGGCGGTGGTGCCGCCGGTGGCGCCGGCACCCGCAGCCGGAAGGGAGCGGGGGCGAGGCGGTACGGCTCCACGGACGGACGGTCCGGCGTGCGGGCCGGGGGTGTGGCGCTCTCCCCGGGCCCGGTGTCGTCACCGCCCCGGGCTGCGCGGGCGTCGTCCGCGTGCGGAGGGCCCGGGGCGTCGTCCCGCCCGGACGCGGGCGCCCGCGTCTCCGCGGAGTGCGGAGACGGCTCCCCGGCCGAGTCCGAGGACGGCCCCTCCGCCGCGTCGTCCGGCCCGGTGTCGATCAGTGCCTCCCGGGCGGGCCCCGGCGTGATCCGCGGCAACGGCGGCCTGCCGCGCACGGGTTCGGAGACGGACACACAGCCGGCGGCGGTCGACAACGCCACGGCGACGAGCGCCACGGTGGCGGGTATACGGTGCATTGGGCCAACGTTGGTCGCCGGCCGGGCGCTTGGGTATTCCCCGCAGGAGTGAAGTGGGCGCACTGCGGTCAACGCCTGCGTGAGCGCCCCGTCAGGCGCCGAGCATCCCGCGCAGCAACTCCCGCACTCCTGCCCTCAGTTCCTCCGGTCCCGCCGGTTTCCCGTGCGCCGCGCCCGCCGCGTGCACAAACAGCGTGCCCTCGATCCACCCCAGCAACGACAGCGCGTGCCGCTGCGGCTCCGCCGAGCCCGCCGCCGTCATCATCGCGATGAGGGGCGCGCGGAACTGCTGCCCCGCCTCGTCGTAGATCTTCCGCAGCTCGGGGCGGCGCGTCGCCTCCAGGGCCAGCTCGTAGCGGGCGATCAGCAGCTCGCGCTGGTCGGCCAGCGAGCGGTGGACGGCCAGCGCGAGCGCGTCGGCGAGGGTGTCGGGGCCGGCCTCCGGGCCCGGCATCTCCGTCGGGGTCAGCACCTCGGCCTCGCGCTCCGCGAGCCGCCGTACCGCCGCCTCCAGCAGGGCGGCGCGGGTCCGGGCGTGGTTGGAGGTCGAGCCGAGCGGAAGCCCCGCGGCCTCGTCGACGGCGCGGTGGGTCAGCCCCCGCATGCCGCGCTCGACGAGCAGGGCCAGCGCGGTGTCGGCGATCAGCTGGAGACGGGCGGATTTCTCGGTCGGCACGGACTCAACCTACCCGCCCCTGTTCTCCGCACTACAGCCGTAGTAGCCTCATTCTCACTACACCTGTAGTCAGCGGAGAGGGTCGGACCATGGAGAACCGCGCCGTCGTCATCGGCGGAGGCATCGGCGGACTCACCGCCGCCGCAGCCCTGCACCACACCGGCTGGAACGTCACCGTGCTCGAACGCGCCGCCGCGCTGCGGCCGGCCGGCGCCGGCATCGCACTGGCCCCCAACGCCCAGCGCGCCCTGGACACCTTCGGCGCCGGCGACGCCGTACGCGCCCGCTCGGCCTGGCAGACCGGCGGGCTCCGCCTGCCGGGCGGCCGCTGGCTCTCCCGGACCGACAACGACGCCGCCGCCCGCCGCTTCGGCGGTCCCGTGGTCGTCCTCCACCGCGCCGACCTGGTCGACCTGCTGGCCGACCGGCTCCCCGGCGACGCCGTGCGCACCACGTCCGCCGCCGCACTCGCCGACCCGGGAGCCGCCGACCGCCCGGCCCGCGTCACCACCCCCGACGGCGACCTCGAAGCCGACCTCGTCGTCGCGGCCGACGGCATCCACTCCGCCGTCCGCACCGCCCTCTTCCCCGGCCACCCCGCGCCCGGCTACACCGGCATCACCGTCTGGCGCCTGGTCGTACCCCGACCGGCCACACCCTTCCCCGCCCACGAGACCTGGGGGCGCGGCCGCCTGTGGGGCACCATGCCGCTGCACGACGGCCGCGTCTACGCCTACGCCCAGGCCAACGCCCCCGCCGGCGCGCGTTCACCCGACGGCGAACTGGCCGAGCTCCGCCGCCTGTTCGGCGACTGGCACCACCCGGTCCCCGGCATCCTCGCCGGCGCCGACCCGGACGGCATCCTGCGCAACGACGTCCACGCCGCCACCGTGCCGCTGCCCGCCTACCACCACGGCCGCGTGGCCCTGCTCGGCGACGCCGCCCACCCGATGGCCCCCAACCTCGGCCAGGGCGGCTGCCAGGCCGTCGAGGACGGCGTCGTCCTCGCCCGCACGCTCGTCCGCGCCGACGGCGATCCCCTCCGTGCCCTGCCGGAGTACACCCGGCAGCGACTGCCCCGCACCATGGACGTCGTCCGCCGCTCGGCCGCCGTCAACCGGATGACCAGGCTCTCCTCACCGCTCGCCTGCGGCCTGCGCACCGCGGCCCTCCTCACCGTCAACCGCCTCGGCCCGCGTATCGCGCTGCGCAGCCTGGACGGCATCGCGGACTGGAAACCTTCCGCCTAGCCGGCGGATCTCCACGTCACTACGGGCGGTCGGGCACCGCCGGGCCGGTCGTGGGGCCTGGGCGCCGTCGCGGCGGGAAGGGTTCCGGGGGCGAGCCCCCCGGACCCCGTGGCGGGGCCCCGGGCGATCACGGGGACTGCTCGCCGGCGTCCGCCGGATCCTGGTCCGGAAATCCGTACCGTCCCCGCAGTGGGACGAAGCAGGCCGGGGTCAGGAGCTCCCGGCGCTCCAGGCCCTCCCGGGTGCGGCAGAAGGCCAGCACCTGTTCCCGGCCGCCCGGTCCGACGGGTTGGACCAGGCGCCCCCCTACGCGCAGCTGGTCGGTCAGCGGTGCGGGGACCTCGGGGAACGCGGCGGAGACCAGGATCGCGTCGTACGGCGCGCGCTCCGGCACGCCGCCGCTGCCGTCGCCGGTGCGCAGCTCCACATTGCGGATGCCCTGCCCGTCGAGGTTCCGCCGGGCCTCCCGGGCGAGGTCGGGCCACCGCTCGACGCTCACCACGTCGGCGGCCAGCCGGGCGAGCAGGGCGGTCTGGAAGCCGAGGCCGGTGCCGATCTCCAGTACGTGTTCGTCCCCGGTCAGCCGGAGGCCCTCGATCATCCGGGCGGACAGCGAGGGCTGCGTCGTCACCTGCTCGTGCGCGATCGGCACGGGCGCGTCGAGACGGGCGGCCGCCTCCCGGCCGGCGGGTACGAAGGCGGCCCGGGGCGTCGCGCGGACGGCCTCCAGCAGGCGCTCGTCGACGATGCCCGCGCCGCGCAGGGCCCGCACCAGATCCTCGGCGGAACGTTTCGCGTTCACCTCTCCATCGTCGCCGACGGAAATTTTTGAAGGAATCCGGCCGGGAGTGTCGAAACAGGCGTCGCTGCGGCGTCGTGAAGGATGAGGCCGCGAAAGGCGCGGCGATCACATCCCGAGGATCCGAGGAGAAGCGTGATGGCGAAGTACGTGCTGTTCACCTACCTGCCGGCCGGTGGCGAACCCACGGTCGAGGAGGTCGGCGCCCGCTGGGGCGAGTACCACAAGGCGATGACGGACGCCGGCGTGCTCGTGGCCAACGCGGGCCTGGCCGGGACCGACGTGGCCACGACCGTCCGGGTGCGGGACGGCGAGACCCAGATCACCGACGGGCCGTTCGCGGAGACCAAGGAGTACCTCGCCGGGTTCTTCCTGATCGACGTCGCCGATCTGGACGAGGCCCTGAAGTGGGCCGCGGACATGCCCAACAGCAGCTACGGCCCGGTCGAGGTACGACCGGTGTGGGGCGCGTGAGCACGTCCGGCAGCGAACGGCGGCCGGGGGACTCCCCGGCCGCCGCCGTCGTCGAGCGCGTCTTCCGCGAGGAGCGGGGCGCGGTCGTGGCGACGCTGATCCGCCACCTCGGCGACTTCCAGCTGGCCGAGGACGCCCTGCAGGACGCCTTCGCCTCCGCCGTGGCGACCTGGTCCCGCGAGGGCGTACCGGCCAATCCCAACGCATGGATCATGGTCACCGCCCGTCGCAAGGCGATCGACCGGCTCCGCCGGGAGCGGGCCGCCGCCGACCGCACCGCGCGCCTGGCCGAGCAGGCCCGGCTGGAGGCGCAGGAACACCGCGCCGAGCCGGAGGACAGCACGGTCACCGACGACCGGCTGAGGCTGATCTTCACCTGCTGCCACCCGGCACTCGCGCTCCCCGCCCGGGTCGCGCTGACCCTCAAGACCCTCGGCGGCCTGACCACCGCGGAGATCGCCCGCGCCTACCTCGTCACCGAGACGACGATGGCCCAGCGCCTCGTGCGTGCCAAGCGCAAGATCGGCGAAGCGCGGATCCCCTACCGGGTGCCGGGCGACGACATACTCCCCGACCGGCTGAAGGGCGTCCTGTCCGTCGTCTACCTGATCTTCAACGAGGGCTACGGGGCGGCCGGCGGCGACGGCCCGGCCCGCGGCGAGCTGTGCGGCGAGGCGATCCGGCTCGGGCGGCTGCTCACCGAGCTGATGCCCGGCGACCCGGAGGTACGGGGCCTGCTTGCGCTGATGCTGCTGCACGACGCGCGCCGCGCCGCGCGCCTCGACCGGGACGGCCGCTACGTGCCGCTGGACGAGCAGGACCGCTCACTGTGGGACCGGGCGCGGATCGAGGAGGGGATCCGCCTGCTCGACACCGCTCTGGCCCACCGCAGCCCCGGCCCGTACCAGGTGCAGGCCGCGATCGCCGCGCTGCACGTCCGGGCGCCCGGCCCGCGGCAGACCGACTGGGCGCAGATCGCCGACCTCTACGCGCTGCTCGGCCGTCTGGCGCCCTCCCCGGTGGTCGAGGTCAACCGCGCGGTCGCGCTCGCCCGGGCGAAGGACCCGCGGACGGCCCTGGAGGTCCTGGAGCCCCTGCTGGCGGACGCCCGGCTGGCCCGCTACCAGCCCCTCTACGCCGCCCAGGCCGACCTGTTGCGCCGGGCCGGGGACCGTGCGGGCGCCCGGCGGGCGTACGAGCGGGCACTCGGACTCACCGCAGGCGCCGCCGAACGGGCCGAGCTGGCACGCCGGCTGGCCGAGCTGCGGTCCTAAGCGGCGCCGCCGCGCCGCCGCAGGAGCCGCACGCCCTCCGCCGCGCAGAAGACGGCCAGCACACCCAGCGGCCCGTAGACCGCCCAGTCCCCGGTACGGACGTACGGGCTGGTGCCCCGCGCCAGCGGCACGTCGTAGACGGCGGCCGTGCTGCGGTCCTGGTCCAGCCACGGGCCCACCGTCCGGCCGCGCGGATCGGCGACCGCGCTCACCCCCGTCAGCGTCGCGTGCACCACCGGCCGCCAGGTCTCGGCGGCCCGCAGCGCGGCGAGCGAGGCGTGCTGGCGCGGGGCCCAGCTGTGCTGGAAGGTGGAGGTCGAGGACTGGGCGACGAGCAACCGGGCGCCGTCACCCGCCAGTTGCCGGCTCATGTCGGGGAACGCCGACTCGAAGCACACCAGCGGACCCACGGACAGCTCCCCGCCGCCGGGCACCGGCACCCGCATCACCACCTGCCGGGTGCCGCGCACCCGGTCCTCGCCCGCCGCCTTGCCCACGGACGTGGCCCAGCCGAGCAGCGACCGGACGGGAACGTACTCGCCGAACGGCACCAGCCGCATCTTGTCGTAGCGGTCACCGGTCGGCCCGCCCGGGCCTACCAGCACCGAGCTCTTGAAGATGCCGGGCCGGTCCGAGCGCCGGGCGTCCACGTTCACCAGCAGGTCCGCGCCCACCGCCCGGGAGAGCGCGGCCAGCCGGTCGCGGAGCTCCGGGTGCCCGGCCAGATCGGCGCCGACGCTGCTCTCGCCCCACACCACGAGGTCCACCCGCCGCCCCGCCAGCCGGCGCGTGAGCTCCTCCTCACGGTCGAACCGCCGCACTGTGCTGCCCGTACCGTCGATCATTCCCGGCTGGACGATCGCGACCCGCACGGTACCCGCCGCCCGCGGCTGCGGCGCCCAGTACCGGACGCCCGCCACGACCGCCGCTACGGCGACCACGCCGCCCAGCGCCACGAGGCGGGCCCCCCGAGCCGGGACGAGCACCGTCAGCGCGGTGTTGAGGGCCACCAGCAGAAGGCCGACCAGCCACACACCGCCCACCGACGCCACGCGCAGGGCGGGGGCGACCTGCCACTGACTCGCGCCCAACAGCCCCCACGGGCCGCCCAGATACTCCCAGGAGCGCACGAGCTCGGCCAGCAGCCAGCCCGCCGGCACCACCACCAGGGCGACCGCCACCCGCCCCGGCCCCGGCGCACCGCCCAGCAGCCGGCGCGCGAGCAGCCCCCACGGAACCCACAACAGGCCCAGCAGCGCGGCGAGTACGACGATGAACACGTGCAGGCTCGGCAGCAGCCAGTGGTGCACCACCAGCAGGAACCCCGCCCCGCCCAGCCAGCCCTCCAGCGCCGCGCGGCGGTACGTGGGCGCGGTGCGCAGCAGCGACAGCCAGGGCACCAGGCCCGCGTAGGCGAGCCACCACAGCGACGGCTCGGGGAAGGCCAGCGCCGGCAGCGCACCGGCGAGCACCGCGGCGACGGCCCGCCACCGGGGCGACGCGAGGAGCCGCGGTCCGCGCCCCACCGACACCACCATGCCGAGCCTCCTCGTCCCGCCCGCCGGACCCGTGACCAGTGTGCGCGAGCGGGGCGTCCGGGCACAGAGTGCGGTCCACGCGACACGCGGGATTCCGTGGCTGGGTAGTGGTATTCGTCCGGCTCCTGAGGCACGGGGGCGCAGCGTCCCGAAAGGGGGCGCCCCCTTCGCTCGCCAGCACACCAGACGCATGAGCGGGATCCGGCCAACTGCCGTGCGTCTGGAATTCGGTCTCCTACCAGGCCAAAACCCCGACAACAGCGCGCAATTTTCAGCCTTTCTGGTCACCGGGTGTGGCAACAACGGCTTATTTTGATCCAAAGTGAAAATAAGCGATCCCGGCCAAGCGCGCCAGAAAGGCGCACGCCGGTACGTAACGTGGGTTATCGCTGCCACGGCATGGGCAGGTAGCGGGCAAAACTGGACAGGACTGCTGGTCGTTTGTTGCTGGGGGGCGGCGTGACTCGCGCGTGTGATCGAACGGCACTCCCGTCTCAGGAGGTCGCCTCCTCCCGGACCATGCCTGCCCGTCCATCCATCCACCGACAGCCGGTGTCTCGGAGGGATCTCATGGACAACCTTGTGGCCAGTGTGTCGGCTGCTTCCGATGTGGCGCGCGACGAGACCCAGGTCCCGGCGTACTACTCGCGGAAGACCGCCGACATCCTGCACAAGTACGGCCCCGGGCCACGCGTCCACTTCCATGTGGGACTCTTCGAACCGGGAGTCACCCCCAACACGACGGTCTCCCAGACCGTGCTGCGGAACCGGCTGCGCGCCTCGCAGGAGGCCGCGCTCGACCACGCCGCCCGGCTCTGGGGGGTCCGGGAGGAGCCGCCCATCCACCTCTTCGACATCGGCTGCGGTCTCGGCGGCGGCTCCATCTACTGGGCCCAGGAGTACGGTTGCGCCGTCACCGCCATGACGGTCACCGCCAAACACGTCCCCCTCATGGCGGACCTGGTGCGCGAGGCGGGCGTGGAGGACCTCGTGACCCCGGTCCTGGGCGACATCCACGACCTGTGCGAGGAGAAGCGCTACGACGCGGCCGTCGCCATCGAGAGCTCCGGCTACATGGACCGCGAGCGGCTCTTCAGCGTGGTGGCCAAGGCGCTCAGGCCCGGCGGCTGGTTCGGGATCCAGGAACACTTCCTGTGCCGCCCCGAGTGGACCGCCTTCATCGACGGCTACTACAAGACCCGCCTCGGAACCCTCGCCGAGTACATCGCCGCCGCGCGTGCGGCCGGCTTCGAACTGGAGCAGGACGAGGACGTCACCGACCGCGTCGCCGAGTTCTGGGTGCAGTCCCAGGCCTGGACGACCGCCGAACTCGACCGGATGGAACGCACCGGGGCCGCCTCGCCCATCGCCCGAGAGCGGCTGATGGAATCCGCGCTCGCGCACGGCAAGCTGTTCCGGGTCTGGCGCGACCACGCCGTCGAGACCCGCATGCTGCTCTTCCGGCTCGAAGGCGGACAATGACGATGGCCGACACGGCGAGCCCGACGGCGACGGCCGCCCGCCCGCCGGCCATCGGCTGGCGACTGCCGCCCTTCTACTGCCCCATCGAGGCCCCCGTGCACCCGCGCGCGGACCAGCTGGAGCAGCGCGCCATCGCCTGGCTCGACTCCACCGGCATCTTCCGGGACGACGTCGACCGGGCCTGGAGCATCGCCACCCACAGCACCGACTTCAGCTGCCGCATCATCCCCCACGGCAGGGACGAACCGCTGCTGCTGTTCATCGAGTGGAACCACTGGGCGTTCGCCCTCGACGACTTCTGGCACGACACCGGCTCCGCCGACATCGCCACGGCCCGGATCGTCGACCTCAACGCCCGGATCAGCCGCTGTCTCGAAGCACCCGGCTCCGCCATGCTCGGCACGACCCCCTTCGAGAGGGCGCTGGAGGACCTCGCTGCCCGCACCCGCGCCATGGTCGGCCCGGTCCACCTCCGCCGCATCGCCGAGGGACTGCGCGACTGGCTGTTCGGTGCCGCCTGGCAGGTCAGCAACATCGAACGCGGTGTGATGCCCACCCTGTCCGACTACGTCGCCCTGCGGCCCTCCATCAACGGCACCCGCTTCTCCCTCGCCTGGAGCCAGGCCGCGACCGGCATCGAGCTGTCCGACGAGGAGTTGTCCGCCGCCCCCGTCCAGGCCCTGGTCGACGCGGCCGGGTTCGTCGTCAGCTGCGACAACGACCTCTTCTCCTACGCCAAGGAGGATGATCAGGAGACGACCGACCAGAACATCGTCAACGTCGTCGCCCACCACCACGGCGGGACCCCGGAGCAGGCGCTCACCGAGGCCCTCGCCGTACGGGACCGGGTCATGACCCTCTTCCTGGACCTGCGCGAACAGGTGGCCCGGGACGCCGGAGGGGAGCTCCGCCGCTACCTGGAGGCCCTGGGTCACTACATCTCCGGCTGCATCCACTGGATGAACGCGGCCCCGCGCTACGCCAGCCCCCGGAACCGGTACCGGCTCCCGGTGCCGGGGGCGACGTACGGCATCACCTGGCGCGACACGCCCAGCGATCCCGGCACCGGCCCGCTGCCCATACCGGCCGCGGCGTGGTGGTGGGACCAGCTGGAGACGGCTCAGCGCCCGCGCAGCCGACGGGCCAGCGACCTCCACCAGGAGCTGCGGGTGCCGTCGCCCCGGGCCGGCGGCGCGGGAACCGCGGAGCGCAGTGCCCCGGGCGGCTGAGCCGGTGCCGCGGTCGCCGGGGACGGCGCCCCCGTCCCGGCGGAATCGCCTTCGGCCTGTGCGCCGGAGGCGTCGTCGAGTCGCACGGCGGGCTCCGGGACCACCTCGTCCGGTTCCGGGTCCTGCGGCTCGCACGGGGTGAACTCCACCGGCAGCTCGACCAGATGACGTGACATCAGGGAGGACCTCCACGTCAGCTTGGACTCGGGCACGGCCAGCCGGATGTCCTGCAAGCGGGTCAGCAGCGCGTCGATGCCGGTGTCGGCGATGGCCCGGCCGATGTCCTGGCCGGGGCATTCGTGCGCGCCCCCGCTGAAGGCCAGGTGCGAACGGTTGCCGTGGACCGGGGCCGCCGGGTCGGGGCGGATCACCGTGTCCACATTGGCCGCCGCCAGACCGAGGATCAGCGCGTCCCCTGCCTTGATCTGCTGCCCGGCGAGCTCGGTGTCCTGCGTCGCCCAGCGGCCCAGGATCGTGGTGAACGGCGGCTCGTCCCACAGCGTCTGCTCGACCGCGTCCGGCAGCGTCATGTGGCCGCCTGCCAGGTTGGCGCGGCAGCGCGGATCGGTCAGCACCATCCGCAGCGTGTTCGCGATCAGGTTCGCGGTCGTCTCGAACGCGGCGATGAGCACGAGCCGCAGATGCTGCTGCACCTCCTCGTCCGAGAGCTCGGCGGGGTGCTCCAGCAGCCAGGTGGTGAAGTCCGCACCGGGGTCGGAGTGCTTGCGCGCCACCAGCTTGCGCAGCGTCTGCTGCACGTACTCGTTGCTCGCGACGGCCGTCTCCGTGCCCTTGATCATGTCGCGCGCGGCTTCGACCAGGCGGGGGCCGTACTCCTCGGGCATGCCGAGCAGCTGCGTCATCACCAGCATGGGCAGCGGCTCGGCGAACGAGTGCACCAGATCCGCCTCGCCCGTGGCGCAGAACTCGTCCACCAGCTGGTTGGCGAAGCGGGTGATGTGCCGGCGGACCCCGCGGCGGTCGAAGCGCCCGAGGGCGTCGTTGATCGCGTCCCGCCAGCGCTCGTGCACCTTGCCGTCGGCGAAGGCGCAGATGGGCTGCCAGGCCGCGATCGGTGCGAGCGGATGGTCGGCGGTGAGCTTGCCCTCCCGCATGTCGCGCCAGTGCCGCGAGTCGCGCGAGAAGCGCGAGGGCGTGCGGGTGACGTCCAGGTTCTCGCGGTAGCCGAGGACCAGCCAGGCCGGCAGATCGCCGTGCAGCAGCACGGGCGCCACCGGACCGTGCCGCTCGCGCAGCTGCTCGTACAGCCCCATGGGGTCGTCCTCCGCCGCCGGGCCGTACAGCCGGGTGAGGCCGCCCTCGCCGTAGTCGTGGACGGGGCACTTCGACGCCGCCTTCGGCGCGGCGGAGGGCGCGAGCGTGGCGTCGGCGCGGGAGTGTTCGTCGGGTGGGGTCACTGTGGCTCCGGGGTCTGGTGAGCGAGGGTGTAGAGGTAGCGCATGAGGGTCATGAGGGTGTCGCGGCAGGAGTTGCGGTCCCGGGCGTCACAGGCGAAGACGGGCACGGACTCGGGCAGGTCCATGGCGGCCCGCAGCTCCGGCACCGGGTGGACGGGCGCGCCGGGGAAGGTGTTGACGGCGACGACGAACGGCACGCCGCGCTCCTCCAGCAGGCCCACCACGTCGTAGCTGACCTCCAGCCGGCGGGTGTCGAGCAGGACCACGGCCCCGAGGGCGCCCTCGAAGAGGCCGTCCCACAGGAACCAGAACCGCTCCTGGCCGGGCGTGCCGAACAGGTACAGCACCAGCTGCTCGTTGATGCTGATCCGGCCGAAGTCCATCGCGACGGTCGTCTCGATCTTCTGCTCGATGCCGGCCAGGTCGTCCACGCCGATGCCGGCCTGGGTCATCGTCTCCTCGGTGGTCAGCGGTCTGATCTCGCTCACCGTGCCGACCAGGGTCGTCTTCCCGACCCCGAACCCTCCCACGATCACCACCTTGACGGCGGCCGCCGTCGTGGCGGGGAGGATGTCCTCCCTCCGGGGGCCGGCGGGCGGATCAGAGGTTTTGTAGTCCATGCATCACCGCCTCCAGGAGTCGTACGTCGGGTAGCGAAGCGACCGGGACCGGGGGCCTGGCCTCGACGTGGCCGCGTGAGAGCAGGTCCGTGAGGAGGATGGTCACCGTGCTGACGGGCAGGGTGAGGTAGGCGGATATCTCGGCGACCGAGAGCGGGTAGTCGCACATCCGCACGATGGCCGCATGCTCGGGCTGCAGTCCGGGATCGCCTTCCGTCCGCGAGACGATCAGCGTGACCAGATCGAGCCTGATGTCCTTGCCCGTACTGCTGTCGCACCCGGTGGTCAGGATGTAGAGCCGGTCGGGATTGCCGGGATCCCATGCCCTTCCGGGTTTGTTCATGCCACCGGTCCGCTGACCCGCGGCGGGCTCGTCAGGTGCTCGCCGATGCGGGCCACCAGGTCCCGCATCCGCTGTCCGAGCAGCCCGGCGTCCACGTCGTCGTCGGCCAGGACGGCCAGATAGGCGCCGGCGCCCGCCGCCATCAGATAGAAGAAGCCCCCGTCGACCTCGATCACCACCAGGCGCATCCGGCCCTCGCCGTGCGGGAACTCGGCCGCCACGGCCGTCGACAGGCTCTGCAGCCCGGCGCAGGCGGCGGCCAGGCGGTCCGCGGCGTCCGTGTCCGCACCGTGCTGAGCCATGCGCAGGCCGTCCGAGGACAGCACGATCACGTGGCGGGTCTGCGGAACACTGGATGCCAGGTCCTTGAGCATCCAGTCCATGTTGAACCGCTTCTGCGTCACTTGGCTACTCTTTCTCGTCTGACGATGGATCACTGATCGGGCCACGGTCGTCCGCCGGGTCCTCGCCCTTGATGGCTCCCATGAAGGCGTCGAGCCACATGCCCGGCGCCGTGGGGGACTCGGTCGGGGAGGGCTGGCGACGGGGGCCGCCCGTGGAAGAGGCCGCGGCGGGCCGCACCGGCCGCGTGGTCTGTCCCGGCATACGCCGGCGGCGCTGCGGGAGGCCGGCGGAATTGCGCGGCACCGAGGGCTGCTCCAGGGGCGGGGGGGCCGGCAGCGGACGGCCCGGCTTCTTCCTGATCTTCGGGGGCGGCAGGGTGGCGGCCCGGGCGATCTCACCGCCCGGCGTGGCGCTCGCCGTGATCAGGTTCGGGGGAACGATCAGCACGGCCCGCACGCCGCCGTAGGCCGAGGGCCTGAGCGAGACCCGGAAGTCGTGGGTCCTGGCGAGCCGGCTGACCACGGCCAGGCCGAGGCGGGGGGTCTCGCCGAGGTCGTTGAGGTCGAAGCCACGGTCGGCGAGTTCGAGAACCGCCTCGGTGCGGCGGCGGGCCTCGTCGGTCAGACCGACGCCGGCGTCCTCGATCTCCACCGCGACGCCCGACTGGACCTCCACGGCGGTCAGATGGACCCGGGTCTGCGGCGGCGAGTACCGGGTGGCGTTGTCGAGCAGCTCGGCCAGCGCGTGGATCAGGGGTTCCACGCCCGGGCCGGTCACGGCGACGTCCGCCACGGAGTGCAGATCGACCCGGCGGTAGTCCATGATCCGTGACATGGCGCCGCGCAGCACGTTGTAGAGGGGGATGGGGTTCTTCCACTGACGGCCGGGCCGGGAGCCGCCGAGCACCGCGATGCTGTCCGCCAGCCGGCCGATGAGCGCGGTCCCGTGGTCGAGGTGCAGCAGGTCGGCGAAGAAGTCCGGCTTGTTGCCGTGCCGGTCCTCCATCTCCCGCAGGTCGGTGGCCTGCTGGTGGACGATCGCCTGCATACGGCGGGCGATGTTGACGAACGCGCGGTGCGCCGAGTCGCGCAGCCCCTCCTCCGCCTGGACCGCCTCGACCACCGAGCGCAGCACTGAGCGGTGCGCGGCCGCGAACGAGGGGTCGAGCGGGCACTGGGGCACCACCTGGCGCAGCACCTCCTCGGCCGTGGCCCCGCGTTGCAGCAACTGCACCGCTGCGGGCAGGAGTTCACGCGCCAGGCGCTGGGTCTCCGCCTCCTGCTGCACGAGCCGGTGCCGCAGCGCGGCCTCCTGCTCGCCGCACCGGCGGCGCAGAGCGGCGATCACGCGGCCCCGCCGGACCGCCTCCGCCGAGGCGATGGCTACCGCCGCGGTGGCCGCGGCGCCGCACCAGGCGACCGGGGGCCGCGCCTCGATGGGGACGAGCACGGCCGCAGCAGCCGTGCAGACCGCCAGCACGACAGGGGGGACCAGCCATATGAGTGTGGAGGCGGGCCGCCTGGCTCGGGATGACGATCCTGTACCAACCATCGATATCCTCGGGGCTTGGGGAAAACGCTCGGGGGCGACGTGGGGAAATGCGCCGCCGGTGCGCGTGGGCCGCGAACGGCCGTGTGGTTTCCGCCGTCGCGCCGGCGCAGGCAGCGGCTGTCAGCAGCGCGCCGCAGTCGCCACGGCCCGCTGCGGACATGGAGCGTAGCCTGTCGCGCGGGGAAACGGCGCCGACTTGTCATATTCCCGGATCGGGCTGACGCGGTAATTCGAAAGGCCTCACAATGACCCCGCGTCACGTTTTTCGAATGCTTTTCTGAAATACTGAACGAGCGTTCGGGGTGAGGGGAGGCTCATGCTCCAGGGTGGTGCGCTGCCGCGAACCCCGCTCGCGCCTCCGCCGACAGGGCTAGGCTCGCCCCACCACCCTCATACAGGAGACACTGCCATGGCGGGGCAAGAGCATGAACAGCGCCCGTGCACAGCCTTGTTCGAGCGCGACCGGGAGCTCTCTTCGGCGGAGCGGGCCGTGGACGCCCTCTTCGGCCGGCCGGGAGGCGCGGACGCCACCCACGGCGGGCTGTTGCTGTACAACGGAGAGGCGGGCGTGGGAAAGACGGCGCTCCTCGCCGAGCTGCGGCGGATGGCCGCCGAGCGCGGCGACTGCACCGTCCTGTCCGCACGAGCCAGCGCGTCGGCGCAGCAGGCCGTTCCCTTCAACATCGTCCGGCAGCTGCTGCAGCCGGCCCTCGCTCCCCTGACGGAAGGGGAGCGCAAACAGCTGCTCGGCGCCTGGTACGAGATCGCGGGCCCGGCCCTCGGTATCGCGCCGCCCACCGGCCCGCACGGTGACCCGCAGGGCGTGCGCGACGGCATCGACTGGCTGGTCACCCAACTGGCGGTCAAACAGCCTCCGTTGCTGATCATCGTCGACGACGCGCACTGGGGCGATGCCGAGTCGCTGGCCTGGCTGTCCTCCTTCGCGGTACGGGTCGACGATCTGCGGCTGCTGCTGGCGATCGCCTACCGCCCCGACGAACTCGACCAGAACGCCCCCGGGTTCCGCGACGAGGTGATCAAGCTCGGCAGCCGTCCGGTCACCCTGCACGCCCTCACCCCCGGCGCCGTCGCCGACCTGGTCCGCGACAGCTTCGAGACCCGGGCCGACGACCCGTTCTGCCGCGAGGTCTGGGCCGTCACCGGCGGCAACCCCTACGAGACCGTCGAGCTGATCGCCAAGGCGCAGGACCGCCGACTGAGGCCGCTGGAAGAGTCCGCGCCCCTGCTGCGCGAGCTCGGCGCCAGCGCGCGCGGCAGCGGTCTGGTCACGCGCCTGGAGCGGCTGGGCACCTCGACCACGCGGTTCGCCTGGGCCGCGGCCGTGCTCGGCACGGACGTCGAGCCGCGCCTGGCCGCCATGCTGGCCGGGATGGGCCCGGCCGAGGCCGCCGAGTGCGCCGACCGGCTGCGCGAGGCCCGCATCCTCACCGGCGTCCCCAATCTGGAGTTCGTCCACCCGCTGATCGCCACCGCCGTCTACCGTGCCATCCCGCCGGCCACCCGCACCGCGATGCACGGGCTGGCCGCCTGGGCGGTCACCAACGAGGGACACGGCCCGGCCGCCGCCTCCCGGCACCTGCTGGAGGTGCACCCCGAGGGCGATCCCGACCTGGTGCGCCAGCTGCGGGCGGCCGCCCGCGAACACCTCGCCGTCGGCGCGCCGGACGCCGCCCGCCGCTGCCTGGAGCGGGCCCTGAACGAGCCGCCGCCCGAGGAGGACCGCGCCTCGGTGCTCTACGAGCTGGGCTGCTCCGCGCTGCTCACCTCGCCGCCCACGACCATCAACCACCTGCGCACGGCCCTGGACCTGCCGAGCCTGCCGCTGGAGCTGCGCGTGGACGCGGTCTACCGGCTGTCCCAGGCCTACGCGCACAACGGCCAGCTCGGCGAGGCCGCCCGCATCGTCGCCGAGCGGGCGCGGGAGGAGCCGCAGGGCCCCGGGCGGATGCGGCTCCAGGCGGCCCACTACCTCTGGAAGGGCATCCAACTGGAGGAAGAGGGCGCCCACGAGCGCTCCCGCAACCTGGCGGAGCTCGCCGACCGGCTGGAAGGGCGCGACGACTCCGAGCGCGCGATGCTCGCCCTGCGCGCCTTCGACGGCATGATCCGCGGCGAGGACGCGGTGTACGTCGCCGAACTCAACGACCGTACGCTCGTCGACGGCCGGCTCTCGCCCGGGCTCAGCTGGACCAACACCGAGTGGGGCTTCGAGCTCCCCAGCATCATCGGCATCACCTACGCCTACACCGACCGGCTCGACCAGGCCGAGGCGCTCTTCCGCGAGGCGGTGACGGCGTTCGAGATCTCCGGCTGGCGCGGCGCCCATCTGGCCTTCGCCCACGAGTTCCTGGGCCTGGTCCACCGCAGGCGCGGCAAGCTGAAGCTGGCCGAGGAGTTCCTGCGTGAGGGGCTGCGGCTCGCCGACCGGCTCGGGCCGGGCCTGCCCATCCAGTGGGACGGCTCGTGTCTGCTCATCGACGTCCTGCTGGCCCGGGGCCAGGTCGACGAGGCCCAGCGCGTGGCCGACAAGTACTCCTTCGGCCCGCCCTATCCTCCGGCCATGGTGATGCCCGATGCGCCGTCCGTGGTCGGCCGCCAGCTCCTGGCGGTGGGCCGCACCAAGGAGGCCGTCGCCGAACTGGAGGCCGCGGGGCACCGGCTGGAGGAGCGCGGCCGCCACAACACCCTCTGGGCGCCCTGGTCCCTCGACCTGGCCACCGCCCTCACCGACGAGGACCCGGAGCGCGCCCGCGGCCTCGCCGCCCAGGCACTCCGGCACGCCCTGCGGTTCGGCACGGACAGCGCCATCGGCGAGGCCCAGCGCCGCGCGGCCCTGCTGACCAAGGACGCGGACGAGGCGCTGGACGCGCTGGGCCGTGCGGTCGAGCGGCTGCGCAAGTCCCCGTCCAGGTACGAGTACGCCGTGGCCCTCGTCGATCACGGTGTCGCGCTGCGCCGGGCCGGCCGCCGCGCGGAGGCGATGGAGCGGCTCAACGCCGGGATCGGCCTGGCGGAGCAGTGCGGCGCCGACGGTCTCGCGGACAGAGCCCGGGTGGAGGCCACGGCCTGCGCGTTCGAGGGAGACGAGCCGGCGTCGTAGCGAGGACGCGGGAGGAGGACCGACCGCCGGGCCGCCCGGTCAGGACGCGGCGCGGCGGCCGGTCTTCTTCGCGGACGCCTTCTTGGCCGTGGTCTTGGCCGCCGTCCTGGTGGTGGCCTTGGCGGTGGTCTTGGCCGTGCTCTTGGAAGGGGCCTTGGAGGTGCCCTTCGCCGTGCTCTTGGCGGCACCCTTTGCCGTGTTCTTCGCGGCGGTGGTCCTGGCCGCCGTCTTCTTCGCGGGCGTGGCCCTGCCGGCCCCGGCCTTCTTGGCGGGGGCCTTCTTCGCCGGCGCCTCCTCGGCGCCGGTCTTCTTCGCGGCCGTGTCGATGGACGCCTTGAGGGCGGCCATCAGGTCGATGACGTTGTCCGGGGCCGGCGCCGTCTCCTTGCGGGCCACGGGCCGGTGGTCGAGGTGGGCGGTGATCAGCTCGTCGAGGGCGACCTGGTACTCGTCCTCCAGTGCGCCCAGGTCGAAGTCCTCGGAGAGCGTGTCCATCAGGCTCGTCGCCATCTTGAGCTCCTGCGGCCGCACGGTGACCGAGCCGGGCGGGGCAAGGTCGCCGGCGTCGCGGATCTCGTCCGGCCAGTACATGGTGTGCAGCGTCATCAGGTCCTCATGGACCCGCAGCAGGGCCAGCGACTCCCTGGTCCGCAGCGCGATCTTGGTGACGGCCACCCGCTCGGTCTGCTTGAGCGTCTCCCGCAGCAGCACGTACGGCTTGTTCGCGGCGGCACTGTCCGGGGCGAGGTAGTAGGAGCCGGCGAGCTGCACCGGGTCGATACGGTCGGCGTCGACGAAGGCCAGCACGTCGATGAGCCGCTTGCTGGGCAGCGGCAGGGTGGCCAGGTCCTCCTGGGTGACGACGGCGGTGTGGCCCTCGTCGTCCTCGAAGCCCCGGGCGACGTGCTCGTAGTCCACCTCCTCGCCGCACACGGAGCAGACGCGCTTGAGGTGGATCCGGCCGCCGTCCGTGTCATGGACCTGGTGCAGCCGGATGCCGTGCTCCTGGGTGGCGGCGTAGAGCCGTACGGGCACGGAGACGAGCCCGAACCCTATGGCGCCCTTCCACATGGAACGCATAGTTTTATACCTCCACGGGGAATTCCTACCTTATGTCCGCATCCCCGGACCGGCAGGTGGTGGAGGTCGAAGGTCACCGGCTCTCCCTCTCCCATCTCGACCGCCTGCTCTTCCCCGCCTCGGGCCACACCAAGGCCCAGGTCCTGCACTACTACGCGCGGATCGCCCCGGCGATGCTGCCGCACGTCACCGGCCGTGCCGCGTCCTTCGTCCGGGCCCCCGAGGGCCCGGCCGGGCAGAGCTGGGTCGCCAAGAACCCGCCTCCCGGGGCGCCCGGCTGGGTGCCGCTGGTGCCGGTCGAGCACCGCGAGGGCACCACCGAACAGGTGATGATCGACTCCACGGCCGCCCTGATCGCCCTGGTCAATCTGGGTGCCTACGAGGTGCACGTCCCCCAGTGGACGGCCGCGGCGGGCCCCGGCCGGCACGACCGCCTCGTCATCGACCTGGACCCCGGCCCGGGCATGGACCTGGTCGCCTGCTGCCGCGTCGCCCAGCGGCTGCGCCAGCTCCTGGCCGACGACGGCCTGACCGCCTTCGCCGTGGTCTCCGGCGCCAAGGGCCTGCACCTGTACGCACCCGTCGAACCCGCCCCCGGGCGGGCCGTCAGCGGCTACGCCAAGGAGCTCGGCTCCCGGCTGCGGGCCGAGCATCCGGGGCTGGTCGTCGTCTCGATGGTCCGCTCCGAGCGCAAGGGCAAGGTCTTCATCGACTGGTCGCAGAACGCCAGCGCCAAGACCACCGCCGCGCCCTACACCGTGCGGCTGCTGCCGGGCAGGCCCGGCGTGGCCGCGCCCGTCACCTGGGACGAGATCGCCGCCTGCGAGGACGCGGAGGACCTCGCGTTCACCCCCGAGGAGGTCGTCGAACGGTTCGCCGCACACGGCGACCTCCTGGACGGCCTCGCGGGGGACGCCCACCGCGCAGCCCTTCCCTGATCACCGAACGAGCCGATCACCCGAATGGGCGACGGGCGGTGGGGGAGAAGCGGGACTCACTTCGAGCTGGTCCAGTCCAGCAGCCGCTCCTCCGGCCACGTCGTGATGATCCGCTCCGCCGGTACGCCGCACTCCTGCGCCCGTGCGCAGCCGTGGATCTGCCAGTCGAGCTGGCCCGGCGCGTGGGCGTCGCTGTCGATGGAGAACAGCACGCCCGCGTCCAGCGCCTGCCGCAGCAGCCGGCGCGGCGGGTCGAGCCGCTCGGGGCGGCTGTTGATCTCCAGGGCGGTGCCGAAGCGGGCGCAGGCGGCGAAGACCAGTTCCGCGTCGAACTGCGACTCGGGCCGCTTCGCGCCGCCCATCAGCCGGCCGGTGCAGTGCCCGAGCACGTCGACGAGCGGGTTGGCGACCGCCGCGACGAGGCGGCGGGTCATGCTCTCGGCGTCCATGCGCAGTTTCGAGTGCACGGAGGCCACCACCACGTCCAGCCGCTCCAGCAGCCCCGGGTCCTGGTCCAGCGAGCCGTCGGCGAGGATGTCGCACTCGATGCCGGTCAGCAGCCGGAAGCCGTCCCCGAGTGCCTCGTCGATCTCCGCGACCTCCGTCAGCTGGGCGCGCAGCCGTTCGGCCGACAGGCCGCGGGCGATGGTCAGCCGGGGGGAGTGGTCGGTCAGTACGGCCCACTCGTGTCCCAGGTCGCGCGCCGCGCGGGCCATCGTCCCGATCGGGCTGCCGCCGTCCGACCAGTCCGAGTGCATGTGGCAGTCGCCGCGCAGGGCCGCCCGCAGTTCCTCGCCGCCCTCGGTCAGCGGCCCGCCGGCCTCCTCCTCCAGCCGGGCCAGATAGGCGGGGACGCGGCCCTGCACCGTCTCGGCGACGACCTTGGCCGTCTTGGGCCCGATGCCCTTCAGCTCGGCCAGCGACCCGTTCGCCGCCCGCCGGCGCACCTCCTCGGGCGCCAGCGCCGAGATGACGTCGGCGGCGGTGCGGAACGCCTTCACCCGGTACGTCGGCTCCTGGACGCGCTCCAGCAGGAACGCGATGCGTTCGAGCGCCGCCACCGGGTCCGCCGGCGGGTCTGTCGCCGGGTGTCCGGCCGGCACCGGGCTCACTCCTCCGGCCGGCGCAGATGGGCCGGCGGCAGGTATTCGCGCAGGAACGTGCGGTGCCACCAGGCACCCGTCTCGCGCAGTTCGCGCCAGGTGGTGAAGCGGTAGTGGTAGAGGCGGGCGCGCACGTGCGTGGGCGGCCGGCCGGGGAAGGGGTTGTGGCGCAGCAGCCGCAGGGTCGCCCGGTCGCCGGTGAGCAGCCGTTCGACGAAGGGCCCGAACCAGTCCCGCGCGTAGGCGGGGGAGATGCCGGCGAACCACATCAGCCAGTCGAGCCGCAGATGGTACGGGGCGTACTGGCGCGGCAGCCGCCGGAGGTCGCCGGGCTTGCCCTTGAAGCCGTACTCCTTCCACTCCGTCTCCTCGGTCAGCTCCCCGGCGTCCGTGCCCTCGACGACCACCTCGTAGCGGCTCCGGTTGATGCTGCCTCCCCGGAGGTGAATCGGGCGCCGGCTGTTCGAGCCGGGTGAACGATGCTCCTTCGCAGGCAGAGCGGGTCCGGCGGGGAGACCGCCCGGA